>DATHIG010000058.1:0-9521 GCA_035490035.1 Actinomycetes bacterium | reverse complement strand
TCACGCCGGCGAGCAGGGCCGACTGGCCCCGCTTCAGGTTCTCGGCCTTCTGCTTGAAGTAGGTGCGGGCGGCGGCGTCGATCCCGTAGGCGCCCCGGCCGAAGTAGACCGTGTTCAGGTAGTACTCGAGGATCTTGTCCTTGGACAGCTTGCGCTCCAGCTTGACCGCGAGGACGGCCTCCTTGAGCTTGCGGAACAGCGTCCGGTCGCGGCCGACGCCGGGGAAGGCGTTCTTCACGTACTGCTGGGTGATGGTCGAGCCGCCCTCGGAGATCCGGCGGCGCATCAGGTTGGCCGCGGTCGCCCTGGCCAGCCCGCGCCAGGAGATGGCCCCGTGCTCGAAGTAGTCGCGGTCCTCGGCGGCCAGCACCGCCCGGCGGGTGTGCTCCGGGATCTGGTCCAGGTCGACGACCCGGCGGTTCTCCTGGGCCGAGAGGGTGCCGATCTCGCGGCCGCCGGTCTCGTCGAGGAACACGATCGTCTGGGCGGTCGGCACCTCGGCGGGCAGGGGAACGCGGGCGAAGGCGTACACCAGCCCGATGAGCGTCCCCGCGGCGACGGCCACGGCCGGCACGGCCAGCCACAGCGTCCAGCGCAGGACCCGGCGGAGGCGGGAGCGGCGGGGGGGCGGCTCCTTGCCCTGCGGCTTGTGTCTGGCGGCCCGTGTGGGGGTGATCGCGGGTGCTGCCATAGCTTGAGGATGGTACTGCACCTGGGACCAGACAGTGGCACCCGACCGGCGGACAGGCCGCGGTCCCGGTCCATGTGGGCGAGCTGCGGCTCCCCCACCGCCAGCCGGAAGCGCCCGTGCCTGGTCAGGATCCTCCCGCGACTGGCCTCAGCCGACGTGGCGGCGGCCGAGGAGGTAGCGCTGGGCGAGGTGGTTCCAGTAGCAGGAGGTGCAGACCTCGACCACGTAGCAGGCCACCTCGTCCATCGAGCGGTGCAGGTCGGCCAGGCCGTTGCGGGGCCAGACGCGGCCGTTGGCCTGGCGCAGGGCGTCGCCGAACACGTAGGTCACGTGGACCAGCGGCTCGGCGGCGCAGACCGGGCAGGGGACCGGGGTCTGCTCGCCGACGTTGCGGGCGGCCCGAAGCAGCTCGGGATGGGCGTCGCAGACGTCGTCGCGGGACAGGCGCCCGCCACGGAGCTCGGTGAGCTTCGCCCGCTTGGCCAGGGTGTAGTCGACAAGCCGCATCTCGGCGCCAGTGTACCCGGGTGCCCACGAACGATCGGCCGGTCCCGCTTCGGCAACGCGAGTTGACATAGTCGCGCTGGCGTACCTATCGTATCGATACATCGAGTCGATACATCGGCCCGGTCTGCAGTAGTGAACCACAAGCAAGAGGGGGACGTGTTTCGTGCTCGAGCTCGCCGTGCTGGGGCTGCTCAAGGAGGCACCGATGTCTGGCTACGAGCTGAAGAAGCAGCTCTCGGTCAAGCTCGGCGCCTTCTGGCGAGTCAGCTATGGCTCCCTGTACCCGTGCCTGAAGCGGCTGGCCGCCGACGGCGCCCTCGACGTCGAGGTCTCGCCGTTCACCTCGCGCAAGAAGCAGGTCTACCGGTTGACCGACAACGGCAACCGCCTGTTCCACCGGCTCCTCGAGTCGGCCGACGGCCACGACCTGGAGCAGGACCGGTTCTCCCTGCGGCTCGTCTTCTTCCGCTACCTGCGCCCGGAGGCCCGCCTCTACCAGCTCGAGCGGCGGCGCGGCTATCTCCAGGAGCGGCTGGCCGACCTGCGTGCCTCGGTGCGGACAGCCCGAGACCGCATGGACGCCTACACCATCGAGCTGATGGACCACGGGCTGGACGAGCGCGAGCGAGAGATCGCCTGGCTCGACCGGCTCATCGCCCGCGAGCGGCGCTCCACCGAGAGCGCCGCCGAGCAGGACCCGGCTGGGCCCCCAGCCCAGCTTCCCCAATCCCCGCGCGACCCCCGCCTGCCCGCACAGACCGGCTAGGCCGCGCTCGTCCCAGGAGGAGACCAGACACCGATGGGAAAGCTACGCGTCGCGATCGTCGGCGTGGGCAACTGCGCATCGTCGCTGGTGCAGGGCGTGCAGTTCTACTCCGACGCTGAGCCGGGTGACCGAGTCCCTGGCCTCATGCACGTCGAGCTCGGTGGGTACCACGTCCGCGACATCGAGTTCGTGGCCGCATTCGACGTCGACGCCAAGAAGGTCGGGCTCGACCTGGCCGAGGCGATCCGCTCCGGCGAGAACAACACCATCCAGTTCGCCGACGTGCCTCCGCTCGGGATCGAGGTGCAGCGCGGGCCGACGCTCGACGGGCTCGGTCGCTACTACACCGAGACCATCCACGAGTCCGACGCGGCGCCGGTGGACGTCGCCGTGGCCCTCGCCGCCTCCGGCGCCGACGTGCTCGTGTGCTACCTGCCGGTCGGCTCCGAGGACGCCGCCCGCTACTACGCCGAGCAGGCCCTGAAGGCCGGCGTGGCCCTGGTCAACTGCCTTCCGGTGTTCATCGCCGGGCGGCCCGAGTGGGCCGAGCGCTTCGAGGCGGCCGGGGTGCCGATCATCGGCGACGACATCAAGTCGCAGGTCGGGGCGACCATCGTCCACCGGGTGCTGAGCCGCCTGATGGAGGACCGTGGGATCCACATCGACCGCACCTACCAGCTGAACTTCGGCGGCAACATGGACTTCATGAACATGCTGGAGCGCAGCCGACTGGAGTCCAAGAAGATCTCCAAGACCCAGGCCGTCACCTCGCAGGTCGACCACGACCTTGGCAAGCGCAACGTCCATGTCGGGCCCAGCGACTACGTGCCGTGGCTGGACGACCGGAAGTGGTGCTACATCCGGGTCGAGGGCCGCGCCTTCGGCGACGTCCCGATCAACCTGGAGCTCAAGCTCGAGGTCTGGGACTCGCCGAACTCGGCCGGTGTGGTGATCGACGCCGTCCGCTGCGCCAAGCTGGCGCTGGACCGCGGCATCGGCGGGCCGCTCCTCGGCCCGGCCGCCTACTTCATGAAGTCGCCGCCGGTGCAGTACACCGACGACGTCGCCCGCCGCATGGTCGAGGACTTCGCCGCCGGCGAGAGCTAAGGAGCCACGCTTGCCCGTGGGTGACTGGTGGCGGCACGGCATCATCTACCAGATCTACCCCCGCAGCTTCGCCGACGCCGACGGCGACGGGGTCGGCGACCTGGCGGGGATCACCGCCAGGCTCGACCACCTGAACGACGGCACCCCCCGGTCGCTGGGGGTCGACGCCATCTGGCTGTCGCCGTTCTACCCGTCACCCATGGCCGACTTCGGCTACGACGTCGCCGACTACACCGGCGTCGACCCGATCTTCGGAACGCTCGACGACTTCGACCGCCTGGTCGCCGAGGCCCACGCCCGCGGCATCCGGGTGGTGATCGACCTGGTGCCCAACCACACCTCCGACCGCCACCCCTGGTTCCAGGAGTCGCGCTCCTCCAGGGACAACCCCAAGCGCGACTGGTATGTGTGGGCCGACCCCAGGCCCGACGGCTCGCCGCCCAACAACTGGATGAGCGCCTTCCCGCGGGTCGGCAGGGCCTGGACCTTCGACCAGGCCACCGGCCAGTTCTACCTGCACTCGTTCACCCCCCAGCAGCCCGACCTCAACTGGTGGAACCCGGAGGTCAGGGAGGCGATGGACGAGGTCATGCGCTTCTGGCTGGACCGGGGCGTCGACGGCTTCCGGGTCGACGTCGCCCACAAGATGGCCCGCGACCCTGAGCTGCGCGACAACCCCCTGGTCGAGCTGGACGACGACGACCTCGGCGAGAGCCTGGACGCCAGGGCCAGGCGCCTGCGCAAGCTGAAGTCGGTCCCCCGCCACGACGAGGACTGGCCGGAGGTCCACGAGATCCTGCGCCGCTTCCGGCGCACCCTCGACAGCTACCACGACCGCATGGCGGTCGGCGAGGTCTTCCTGCTCGACCTCATCCAGCTGGCCCGCTACTACGGCTCCGGCCAGGACGAGTTCCACCTGGCCCACAACTTCGTGTTCCTCACCCAGCCGTGGAAGGCCGAGGCCATCCGGTCGGTGGTCGACGAGTTCAGCGGGCTGCTGCCGGCCGACGCCTGGCCGGCCTGGATGCTCGGCGACCACGACGTCCCGCGGATCGCCAGCCGCTACCACGAGGGCGGCAACGGCCAGGCCAGGGCCCGGGTGGCGGCCATGCTGCTGCTCAGCTTGCGCGGCACGCCGTTCGTCTACATGGGCGACGAGATCGGCATGACCGACGGCCAGGTCCCGCCCGACCGGGTGGTCGACGTCGACGGCCGCGACCCCGAGCGCACCCCGGTCCAGTGGGACGCCTCGCCGGGCGCCGGCTTCACCACCGGAGACCCGTGGCTGCCGATCGGGGCCGAGGCGGCCAGGGTCAACGTGGCCGCCCAGCGCGACGACCCGAACTCCATGCTCGGCCTGTACCGCCGGCTGATCTGGTACCGCAAGGGCTCGCCCGCCCTGCGCGGCGGCGACTACCGTTCGTTGCCCGACGCCCCCGGTGGCTGCTACGCCTACCTGCGCACCACCGGGGACGAACGCCTGCTGGTCGCGCTGAACTTCACCGGCCAGCCGCTGGAGTACGAGATGGACGCGCCCGACCAGGGCCGCCTGGAGCTGGCCACCGACCCGGGCCGGGCCACCGGCGACCAGATCGGTCTGCACCCGCTGCGCCTCGGGCCCGACGAGGGCGTCGTCGTCCGGCTGTCCGGTCCGTGATGCGCCCCGTGGCTACCAGGCTTCAGGGCCGCCGACCTCCGGGCCCGACAGCCCCTGGTCCCGGGCCCAGTCGCGGAGCGCCCTGACGGCCTCCTCCTCGGACATGGGGCCGTTGTCGAGGCGCACCTCGAGCAGATGGGCCAGGGCCTTGCCGACCAGCGGGCCCGGCGGGATGCCGAGCAGAGCCATCACCTGGCGGCCGTCCAGCGGCGGCCGGATGCTGGCCAGCTCCTCCTCGGCCTCCAGCCGGGCGATCCGCTCCTCCAGCTCGTCGGAGTAGCCGGCCAGCTGCCTGGCCTTGAAGACGTTGCGGGTGGTGCAGTCCGACCGGACGAGGAAGTTCAGGCGGTCGAGCAGCGGCCCGGCGTCGCGCACGTAGCGCCGCACCGCCGAGTCGCTCCAGCCCAGGCGGTAGGTGTGGAAGCGCAGGTGGAGCAGGACGAGCTGGCGGACGTCGGCGATGAAGTCGGTCGGGTAGCGCAGCTCGGTCAGCCGGCGCTCGGCCATCTTGGCCCCGACCACCTCGTGGAGGTGGAAGGTCACCCCGTCCGGCCCCACCCGGCGGGTGCGGGGCTTGCCGATGTCGTGGAGCAGGGCGGCCATGCGCAGGGTCAGGTCCGGCTCGTCGCCGTCGAACGTGGTCGCCCGCTCGACCACCGCGATGGTGTGCCGCAGCACGTCCTTGTGCCGGTGCACCGGGTCCTGCTCCAGGGCCAGGGCCGGCAGCTCGGGCAGGAACTCCGCCGCCAGCCCCGTGTTGACGGCCAGCCACAGGCCCTTGGCCGGGACCCGGCCAAGCAACAGCTTGCTCAGCTCGTCGCGGACGCGCTCGCGGGACACGATCTGCAGGCGGCCGCGGTGCTCGGTGATGGCGGCCAGCGTCTCCGGGGTCGGGATGAGCTCGAGCTGGGCGGCGAAACGCGCCGCCCGCAGCATCCGCAGCGGGTCGTCGTCGAACGACGTCTCCGGGCTCGACGGCGTGCGCAGCCGCCTCGCCGCCAGGTCGCCCAGCCCGCCGTGCGGGTCGACGAACGGGCCGTCCGGCAGCTTCATGGCCATGGCGTTGACCGTGAAGTCGCGCCTGGCCAGGTCCTCCTCGATCGAGCGGCCAAAGATGACCTCGGGCTTCCGCGAGTCCTCGCGGTAGGTGTCGGAGCGGAAGGTGGTGATCTCCAGCCGGAAGTCGCCCTTGCGGACCCCGACGGTGCCGTAGCGCACCCCCTGCAGCCAGACCCCGTCGCTCCAGTTGCGGGCTCGGACCACGGCCAGGATCTGGTCGGGGGTGGCGTCGGTGGTCAGGTCGATGTCGGGTGAGGCGCGGTCGAGCAGCGCATCGCGCACCGTCCCGCCGACCAGGTACAGCTCGTGCCCGCGCTCGGCGAAGCGCTGGCCGAGGTCGCGGACGACCTTGCTGAACGGCGCCGCCTGCAGCAGCGCGCCGAGGGCCTCGCGCTGGGCCGGGGAGAGCTGGCGCATGCCCGCAGCATACCGGCGCGGCCCCGATGCTGGGCCTTTCAAGTGGTTTAGGTGCGAACAACCAGGGCAACCGGTTCGGGGAGGGAGGTGGTCGGATGCCGGAGACCAAGAAGATGAGCAGGGCCGAGGCTGGCCGCAAGGGTGGGCAGACCACCAAGAAGCGCTACGGCGACGACTTCTTCGGGAAGATCGGCCGGATGGGCGGGAAGAAGGGCGGCGAGACAACCAAGCAGCGCTACGGAATCGAGTTCTACCAGAAGATCGGCCGAAAGGGCGGATCTCGCTGAGCGGATGGCTGGCTGGCGGATGAGCCCCACCATGGCACCGGTGCTGTTGCGTGGCGGTGGAGTGGGGCCGGAGCTCCCCCCACATGGAGCGAGGACGGCGGCCGGCACGCCGCCAGTCGCACGCATCGAAATCGGCTGAGCCGGGGCCGGGGCGTCGTCGCCCCGGCCTCCCGCTATACTCTGGTGCGCTCGACCGCCGTGCTCGCGTCACTGGAGACCCCGTGCGATCCAGCATCGACGTCCACAACCACCTGCTCGCCGACGACGTCGTGCACGAGCTCTCCCAGCTCCCGGGACCGCTCCGCGACCTCTCGGCTGCGCCCGGCGTCCTCGGACTGCCGGCGCTCGCTGTCGGCCGCCCGACGCTGCTCGCCGACGACGCCGGGGCGGTCGTCGTGCTCGCCCCGGCCGACGCCGAGGTGGACGCCGCCGGTGTTGCCGAGCTGCTCGGGCGACTGGAGCTCGGCCCGGTGCCGCCCGACCGGGCCCCCGGCCTGACCGGCTACCTGCTCGCGTTCGTCCCACCGGTCGCCCTCGAATGCCCGGTCACCCTGGTCGTCGACGAGCGCGTCGCCAGCCAGGACGTCGTCTACTCGGCGGCCGGCGAGCCCGGCGTGATCCTCAAGATGCGGGGGCCCGACCTGGTCAAGGCGACCAGCGCGGTGGTCGCCCGCATCACCAGGCAGGCGGGCTGATCGTGCGGACCGCCCGTGCCGTCTCGGCCGGCGGGGTGGTGCTGGCCGAGCTGCGCCCCGACGCGCCGGTGGCGCTCGTCGCCCACCGCTCGGTCAGGGGCAGCCTGCACTGGACCCTGCCCAAGGGCGCCCAGGAGCCGGGCGAGACGGTCGAGCAGACCGCGCTGCGGGAGGTCCGCGAGGAGACCGGGCTGGAGGTCGAGCTGGTCGGCCCCCTCGACACGATCGACTACTGGTTCGTGTGGGCGCCCGAGCAGACCAGGTACCACAAGTTCGTCCACTACTACCTGATGCGCGCCACCGGCGGCGATTTCGCCGGGCGCGACAGCGAGATGGAGGACGCCGCCTGGTTCGCGCCGGGGCAGGCCAGCAGGCAGATGGCCTTCGCCAACGAGCGCCGGCTGCTCGACCTGATCCCGGGCGTGCTCGCCGGGCAGGGCGCGGGCGGGTCGTGACCAGGGCTCTGGTCTGCCTCGCCGTGGCCGTCACGGTGGCCGGCGCGCTGGGCGCGCCCGCCGTGGCGGCCACGACCTCTGCGGCCCAGCCGGCGGCCACGACCCTCGAGGTGGTCCTGCTCGGCGTCTCGCCGGCGGTCGGCCCCAAGACCCCGCTCGACTACCGGGTGGCGGTGCGCAACCGCGGGCAGGTACCGGTCCGCGTCCTCCGTGTCCAGGCGCTGCTCGGCCAGCCGGTGGACACCCGCTCGGCGCTGGCCAGCCTGCTGGCCATCCCCGGCGGACCGACTGTCGGGCTCCAGCCGCTCGACGACTTCCGCCCGGCGGTCGCCGAGATCGCGCCCGGCGCCACCCAGCGGCTCGAGCCCCGCCAGGTGGCCTTGCCGCCGGGGCTCGGCGACCAGCGCGCCGGGGTCGTGCTCCCCCTGTCGATCCAGGTCCAGGCGTCGGCGGGCTCGGCCGGACAGGTCACGGCCCGCCTTGGCACGTTCGTGGTCGACCTGCCGGCAAGGGTCGACCAACCCCTGCGGGCCGCCCTGCTGGTGCCGCTCCACGAGCCGACCCACCGCAACCCGACCGGCGACTTCATCGACGACAAGCTGGCCGGCCTGCTCGCCCCCACCGGCTCCCTCGGCGCGTTCGCTGCCGAGCTGGCAAGGCCCGGAGCCCCCCCGGCGACCATGGTGGTCGACGCCATGCTGGTCGAGGAGGCCACCGCCATGGTCGGAGGCTGGCGCCTGCGGCAGGCAGGGAAGCGGACGACGGTACCGGCTGGCGACCGGCGCTCCGGCAACGCCGACAGGTTCCTCCAGCAGCTGAAGGCGGCGGCCAGGGCCAGCGACAACCCGCCGGCCGCCTTTCCCTACGCCAACGCCGACCTGCCGGCCCTGGTCAGAGCAGGTCCCGGGCGGGGTGACCTGGCCCTGCAGGTCGGGCCCGACCGGCTGAGGAACGGCCTCGGCACCCCGCCCGACGAGGCCCTGGCCTGGCCGGTCGACGGCGCGATCGACGGCGCCCTGCTCCAGACCCTCGACCAGACCGGCGGCAACGTCGTCGTGCTCGACCCGCGGCACCTGCCGGCGCCGCCGACCGCCGTCACCCAGAACGCCACCGTCGACCTGGGCGGCGAGCCACAACCCCAGCGGGCCCTGGTCGGCGACACGGTGCTGTCGGCCGCGCTCACCGACCCAAGGGCGGCCACCGCCCCGGCCGAATGGGCCCAGCGGGTCCTGGCCGAGACGGCGGTGGCCTGGCTGGAGCGTCCCAACTCCGGCACGCCGCGCGGCATCCTGCTCGCCCCGCCGCACGACTGGCGGCCGGTACCGGCCTTCTTCCGGTCGCTGGTCCGCGGGCTTGGTGCCGCCCCATGGCTGCGGCTGCAGCCGGCCACCTCCCTGGCCACCGACGTCTCCCAAGGGCCGGACCAGAGCGAGCGCCGGCTGGCGACGGTCACCGCGGCCGACCTCAGCGCCGGGCTCCCCCGCCCGTACCTCAACCGCGTGGAGCAGAGCCGGCACGACGCGGCCAGCTTCGGGCGGGCGGTCGGCTCCGACTTCCCCCCGGCCGCCGGCAGCTTCGCCCGCAGCCTGATGATCGCCGAATCGAGCGACTGGCGCCCTGCCGGGGCGAGGGCACGAGGCCGAGGCTTCATCCGCGCCGTCGACCAGGGCATCAGGAGCGTCTACCGGCGGATCCAGGTCGGGACCACCCCCGTCACGCTGACGGCTCGGCGCGGGACCATCCCGATCACCGTCGCCAACCAGTCCAACCAGCGGGTCACCGTGATCCTGCGGCTGACCTCGCCGAAGGTCGACCTGCCGGCGGCCAGCCAGCCGTTCGTGCTCGAGCCGCGCCGCCGGACCACCCAGCTGCTTGAGGTC
>DATHIG010000057.1:0-19887 GCA_035490035.1 Actinomycetes bacterium | reverse complement strand
CACCCGGGCCGGCCTTGCCACCCAGCGCCTCGGCGGCTTCCTGCGCGACTGGGTCAAGAGCCGGACGGTCGGCCTGGTCCTGACCGTGCTGCCGCTGGTCGGCCTGGTCCTGGCCGCCCGCTGGCGGCCGCCCGGCTGGCCATGGGTGGCCGCGGCGGCCGCCGTTCTGCTGGTCGGCGCCCTGGCCCTGCTCGGACCGGTGCTGATCGAGCCGCTGTTCAACCGCTTCACCCCCCTGGAACCCGGGCCGCTGCGGGCCCGGCTGCTCGACCTGGCCGCGACCATGCGGGTGCCGGTCGGCGACGTGCTGGTGGCCGACGCCAGCCGCCGCACCACCCGGGTCAACGCCTACGTCTCCGGGCTCGGCCGCACCCGCAGGGTGGTGGTCTACGACACCCTGCTGGCGGCGGCGGTCCCGGGATCGCCGGGCGGCGCGGACGAGGTGGCCCTGGTCATCGCCCACGAGCTGGCCCATGTCCGCCACCGGGACGTGGTCTGGGGCACGGTCGGGGCGGCGGCGCTGGCCGCGGCCGCGGTGCTGGCGGGCGTGGTCGTGCTCGACCTCGACCAGATCCAGCGCCTGCTCGGCGTGACCGGGCTCGGCGACCCCCTGGCCGCACCCGGCCTGCTGCTGCTGGCCGCCCTCGGCGGGCTGCTGGCCGCGCCGGTGGCCAGCGCGGTCAGCCGCTGGGCCGAGGCGCGGGCCGACTGGGTGTCGCTGGAGGTGACCCGCGACCCGGCCACCGCGGTCGCCGTCGAGCGCCGCCTCGCTCTGGAGAACCGGGCCGACCTGCGCCCCAACCCCCTGATGCTGGCGATGTTCGCCAGCCACCCGACCACCATGGCCCGAATCGCCCAGGCAAGGCTGTGGGCAGAACGGCATCAAGGCTGAATGGAGCGAGGCATGCGATCCCGCCGGATTCCGACGTGCTCCAGAACCTCGGCCGAGTGTCGGCGTCGCCGGCGGCACGCTCGAACCGTGGCCGGCCGTGGCGCATGCCCTCCGGGCAGGCTTGGACGGCGTTCTAGAATGCGCCGGCCGTGAACCTGTTGCTCGTCACCAACGACTTCCCGCCCCGGTCCGGGGGAATCCAGCAGTACTGCCACAATCTCGTCAGCCGGCTGCCGGCCGACGGCGTGGTGGTGTACGCGCCGGCCTGGCCGGGCGCTCCCGAGTTCGACGCCGCCCAGCCGTTCCGGGTCGTCCGCCACCCGGGGAAGACGATGCTGCCCGTTCCCGACGTGCTGCGCAGGACGGTCGCGCTTGCCCGCGAGGTGCAGCCGGACGTGATCTGCTTCGGGGCCGCGTTCCCCCTGGGGCTGCTGGCCGGGCGGCTCACCCGCGCCACCGGCGTGCCCTGCGTCGGCTTCACCCACGGGGTCGAGGTCGCCGTCGGGCGGGTGCCGCTGGCCAGCCGGCTGCTGGTCCGGGTGGCCGCCGACCTGCGCCTGGTGACGGCGGTGAGCCGCTGGTCGGCGCGCCGGGTGACCCGGGCGGTGCGCGGCCGCTGCCCGGTCGAGCTGTTGCCCGCCGGGGTGGCCGCCGACGTCTACCACCCGGCGGTCGACGGCCGCCAGGTTCGCGACCGCCACGGGCTCGGGTCGTCGCCGGTCTGCGTGTGCATCTCCCGGCTGGTGCCCCGCAAGGGCCAGGACCGGCTCATCCAGGCCTGGCCGCAGGTGGTGGCCAGGGTGCCCGAGGCCCGGCTGCTGCTGGTCGGCGGCGGGCCCTACGAGCGCCGGCTGCGCCGGCTGGCCGAGGCCAGCCCGGCCGCCGGCCGGATCCACCTGGCCGGGGAGGTGCCCTGGGAGGAGCTGCCGGCCCATTACGCCGCCGGCGACGTGTTCGCCATGCCGTGCCGCACGCGCTGGCTCGGCCTCGACCTGGAGGCCCTCGGGGTGGTGTTCCTCGAGGCGGCGGCGACGGGCTTGCCGGTGGTGGCCGGGCGCTCCGGCGGGGCGCCCGAGACGGTCGTCGAAGGCGTCACCGGGACGGTGGTCGGCGGGCGCCGTCCCGGCCCGGTGGGGCTGGCCGTCGCCGAGCTGCTGGCCGAACCGGCCCGGGCCCGTGCCATGGGGATCGCCGGACGGCGCCGGGTCGAGTCCGAGTTCTCCTGGCGGGCGGTCGTGACCCGCCTGGAGAAGCTGCTCGCCGAGGCGGCCGCTCGGTGAGGACCTCGTGGGCGTGCGCGCCCTTGCGGATCAGCTTCGCGGGTGGCGGCACCGACGTCCCGCCCTACCCGGCGACCCACGGCGGGGCGGTGCTGTCGGTCACCATCGACCGCTGCGCCACCGCCGACCTGCGCCCACGGACCGATGGCGACTACCACGTCGAATCGCTCGACCTGCGCGCCCGGGCCGCCTTCGCCCCGGACGAGCTTGCCTTCAACGGCCATCTGGACCTGGTCAAGGCGGTCCTGCGCGACCTGGCCGTGCGCCGGCCGGGTCGCGGCCTCGACCTCACCCTCGCCACCGACGCGCCGCCAGGGTCGGGGCTCGGGTCGTCGTCGGCGCTGGTGGTGGCGATGCTGGCGGCGGTCGGGGCGGCGACCGGCCGGGCCTTCGCCCCGGACGAGCTGGCCCACACCGCCTACCAGGTCGAGCGGGTCGACCTGAAGATCGAGGGCGGCATGCAGGACCAGTACTCCGCCGCCTACGGCGGGCTCAACTTCATCCAGTTCCACGGCGACGACCAGGTCGAGGTCCACCCGCTGCCGGTCGCCGCCGAGATCCTGGAGGCGCTGGAGCATTCGCTGCTGCTGGCCTGGTCCGGTGACAGCCGCACCGACGGCGGCATCCTGCGCCGCCAGGTCGACGGCGTGCTGCTCGGCTCCGAGCGCAGCCTCGGCAGTCTGGGTGCGCTCAAGGCGCTGGCCGAGGTGATGCGCGACGCCCTCCTCAAGGGCGACCTGGCGACCTTCGCCGAGGGCCTGCGCGAGGGCTGGGAGCACAAGCGGCTGCTCGCCAGCGGGATCGCCACCCCGCGCCTGGACGAGCTGTACGAGGTCGGCCGGGCCGCGGGTGCGGTTGGCGGCAAGGTGCTCGGCGCTGGCGGCGGCGGCTTCATGCTGTTCGCCGGCCCGCCGCGGCGGAAGGCTCGGATGGTGGCCGCCCTTGAGGCGGCCGGCGCCCCCTGCGCGCCGGTCCGCTTCGACCTGCGCGGCGCCCGATCCGCAAGGGGGAGGCAATGAGCGACATCGCGAGCTACCTGGCCAGCTCGGCCGCGGTGGCCGCGTCGCTGGCCGAGCGGCCAGGGGCGGCCGCCGTCGAACGGGCCGCCCGGCTGGTCGCCGACGCCCTGGCCGCCGGCGGCCAGGTGCTGTTCTGCGGCAACGGCGGCAGCGCGGCCGACGCCCAGCACCTGGCCGCCGAGCTGGTCGGGCGCCTGCACCTGGAGCGTCCGGCCTACCGGGCGGTCGCCCTCACCACCGACACCTCGGTGCTGACCGCGGTCGGCAACGACTACGGCTTCGCCGACGTGTTCGCCCGCCAGGTGGAGGGCCTCGGCCGGCCCGGCGACGTGCTGGTGGCCATCTCGACCAGCGGCCGCTCCGAGAACGTCCTGCAGGCGGCCGCGACGGCCAGGCGCAAGGCCATGGACGTGGTCGCCTTCCTCGGGCCGGACCCGTCGCCGCTCGACCAGTCCGCCGACCTCGCCCTGCACGTCGACGGCGAGGTCGCCGGCCTTGTCCAGCAGGGCCACATCACCATCGGGCACGCCCTGTGCGGCTGGGTAGAGAACCGGCTCGCCGGCCGGTGAGACGTCCGGCGGTGTTCCTGGACCGCGACGGCACCCTGGTCGAGGAGGTCGCCTACCTGCACGACCCAGGGCGGCTGGCGCTCCTGCCCGGCGTCGCCGCCCTTGCCGGGCTGGCCGCTGCCGGCTACGCGCTGGTGGTGGTGACCAACCAGGCCGGGGTGGCCCGCGGCTACTACGACGAGGCGGCCGTCGAGCTGGTCCACCGTCGCCTTGGCGAGCTGCTGGCCGGCGCCGGCGTGCGGCTCGACGCCATCCTGTACTGCCCGCACCATCCGGAGGGGACGGTGGCCCGCCATGCCCGCGCCTGCCGCTGCCGCAAGCCTGCACCGGGGATGCTGGAGGCGGCCGCCGAGCAGCTGGACCTGGACCTGCCGGCCTCCTACCTGATCGGCAACCATCCGACCGACGTCGGCGCCGCCGTCGCTGCCGGGGTGACGGCGCTGTACGTGCGCACCGGGCATGCGGCCGGGCGGCCACCGCCACCCGGGGTCGCCGCCTTCCCGGGCATCGAGGCCGCGGCCCGCGCCGTGCTGGACGCCGCCCTGCCGCGGACGCATACCAGAAGGCCGGGCCCGCTTCGGCCGTGAGGGTGCCGGATGCCTCCCTGCTGTGGGCGCAGACCAGAAGGCCAGGCCCGCTCCGGCCGTGACGGGGCGGGCCTGGCCAGGGATGCCGGCTGGTCGCGGGCGACCGCGCCCTTGGCCGGCACCTCCAGCGGCCGGTCCGGGGCCCCCTGTTCACCGGGGACCACTGTCGCGGTCCCCGGACCCCCCCGAACACCGATCCTTCCGCTGCTGTCCTGTCCCCCTGCCGGTCCCGGCGGGCTCCTCCTGTGTCTCCGCCGGGTCCTCTCTGAAGGACGAGCTGACAGTAGCCGCCGGGGCGGGTCGCTGTCGGTGCCCTGGGTCACCGTCTCCAGGTGATCTCCGACACAGCCGCGCACTCAGATGAGCCGGCCCAGCGCCTCCGGGTTGCGCAGGCGGATCGACTCGGAGTCGTAGTCGATGAAGCCGCGCTTGCGGAAGGACCCGAGGGCGCGGCTGACGTTCTCCCGGCTGGCCCCGACCATCCCGGCCAGGTCGCGGTGGGTGAGGTGGAGGGTGATCCTGCTGCCGCCGTCCGGCTCCGGTTCGCCGTGCTGTTCGGCCAGGCCCAGCAGGACCTTGGCCAGCCGGCTCTTGACGTCGAGGGAGAGCAGGTCGTCGATCAGCGCCTCCCGGTTGGCCAGGCGCGCGGCGATCTGGCGCAGCAGCGCCGATGAGGCCGGCGGGTTGGCCTCCAGGAACCCCCAGAACGGGTCGCGGCCGATCATCCAGGCGGTGGTGGGCGAGGTCGCCCTGGCGCCGGCGGTCCGCCGCCCGTCGTTCAGCAGGGCGAGCTCGCCGATGAGCTGGCCGGCTCGCACGATCGTGTGGACCTGCTCGCCGCCGCCCCGGACGGGGGAGACGATCGCGACCTCGCCGGCGGTCAGCACCAGCACATGGGCGGCCGGTTCGCCCTGGCGGAACAGGAAGCTGCCAGCCGGGTAGTCGAACGGCGTGGCCTGCGCGGCCAGGGTGGCAAGTGCGTCCGGTCGCCCGCGATGGAAGATCGGGCTCTCGCCAAGCACGCGCAGCAGCACCTGCTCGTCGGCCTGCGACCGCCGCCTGGTCATGCCTGGAGCCGCCCTCCCGAGCGGGGACCGACGCGTTCGGCCCCTAGGCCCTCTGCCTCGGTCAGCCGGTGGACCAGGGCGTTGGCGCCCATGACGGTCGCCTGCTCGAGCGCCCGCTTGGCCACGGCGTCGGCCTCGTCCTCCCGGCCGACCCGGCGCAGCGCCGGGGCCAGCTCGATCAGCGTGTGCAGCTGGTCGAGGCGGTGGCCGGTCGCCTCCAACCCGCCCAGCGAGCGCTCCAGCAGCACCGTGGCCGCCGCCAGGTCGCCCGAGGCGGCGGCCAGCTTGGCCTGGGTTCGCTGCAGCCTTGCCCTGGAGAACACGTCGACCTCCTGCAGCGCGTCACCGGCCCGGGCCAGGGCCGCCCCAGCCTCGTCAAGGTCGGCGCCGGCCAGGCAGGCCTCGGCCAGATGCAGCTCGGCCTCGACGTCGGCGGTACCGTCCGGCTGGGTGGTGAGCTCGATCGCCTCCTTGGCCAGCTGGCGGGCCGCCTCCGGTTCCCCACGCGCGATCGCGACCTGCGCGAGTCCGAGCAGCGACCACAGTCGCTTGCGGGTGAAGCCGATCTCCAGGCGCAGCCGGTTGCCGTCGGCGAAATGGCGCTCGGAGGCGTCCAGGTCGCCCTGGAGCCTGGCCACCTCGCCGAGGGTGACGTGGGCGGCCGCCTCGGCGCTGCGGCGGCCGGCCGACCGGGCGTCCAGCGCGAGGGAGCTGGCCTGCTCGTGCAGGGTGGCCAGGGGGACGGCCAGGTACATGCGGACCGGCAGCAGGGTCGCCCGGACCTCGATGACCAGACTGGTCCGGTCGGCCCGGCGAGCCTGCTCAAGGGCCTCCTCCAGCAGGCGCTCGGCCGCGGCCAGGTCGCCGGCCAGGTACGGCACGTAGGCCTTGGCCCTGACCGCCTGGGCGATCAGGGCGGGGTCGCCGGCCTCGGCGGCCCCGACAAGGGCCCGGTCGGCGGCCACCGACGACTCGGCGAACTGCCCGAGCGCCCCGTGCAGGTTGGACAGCTCGGTCCAGGCCTGCGCCCTGATGGCCGCCCGCCGTGAGCCGGTCGCCGCCCCCAGGTCGGCCAGGGCGCCGGCCGGGTCGCCGGTCGCGCTGCGGGCGGTTCCCCGCTCCAGGAGCAGCTCCGCCCGAGGCTCCGCCTCCGTCCCGGCCAGGTCGGCAAGGGCGAGAGCGTCGTCGAGCATCAGCCCGGCCGCCACCAGCGCCTCCTGGTCCCGAAGGCGTCTGGCCGCCAGCTGGCAGGCGGCGACGGCCCGGGCGGCCAGCTCCCGGTCGGCCCCGGTCGGCGCCCGGACCTGTCCGGCCAGCCGGACCGCCTTGACCAGGTGGGAGGCGATGATCTCGGGCGGACTCAGCTCGTGGCCAGGAGCGCCGGACAGCCAATCGGCCAGCCGTCGGTGCAGCTCGGACCGGCCGGCCTTGGGCAGCATGCCGTAGGCGACGTCCCTGAACAGGGCATGGTCGAACGCGAAGCGCTCCTGGCCGCCGGCCAGCCGCTCGGGCAGCCGCTCGATCAGGTCGGCCTCGACCAGCAGCTCGAGGTCGGCCTCCAGGGTCCGCTCGCCCGGCTGGGCCAGGGCGGCCACGGCGGCCTGCGAGAACCACTTGCCGACCACGGCGGCCCGGCACAGGACCAGCTTGGCCGAGGTGGGCAGGCGGTCGAGCCTGGCCGCGACCAGCGCCTGCAGCGAGTCCGGGATGGGCAGCGACGGCTGATCGGGCGGTGACCCTCCCACCTCCCTGATGGCCAGGGCAAGCTCCTTGACGAACAGGGGGTTGCCCTGGCTGGCCTCGAAGACCCGACCGGCCAGCCCGGGATCGGCGTCGGCGCCGAGCGCGGCGGCCAGCAGCTCGCCGGCCGGCCGCTCGGGCAGCGGGTCGAGGTCGATCCGCTCGGTCCCGGTCTTGACCAGCCAAGCCGGGTCGAGGCCGGGCAGCTCCGGCCGGCTGATGCCGAGGTAGGCGAGCTGGCCCCGAGCATGGCAGCCGTCGGCGACCAGGGCCGCGGCCATGTCGAGCAGGTCGCGGGTTGCCCAGTGGAGGTCCTCGAGGACCACCAGGACCCGTTCCTGCCTGGCCAGCCCGCAGAGCACCCCGGCAAGGGCGGCGGCCAGGTCGCGGGTGTTCCCCGGGCCCGGAGCGGCCCGGCCATGGTCGGGCCGCTCCAGACCGACCAGCCGGCACAGGGCGTCCGCGGTGGCCGGCGCGGCCCTCGGGTCGGGCCAGGTCTCGGCGACCAGCCGGCCGATGGAGGATGCGAGCACGCCGGCCGGCTCGGTGGCCGCCACCCCGGCGGCCGCGGACAGCACCTCCCGCACCGGCCAGAATGGCAGGCTCTGCCAGTCCGGCAGGCAGCGTCCCCACAGGACACGCACCCGGTCGCCGATCTCGACCGCCGCCGCCCTGGCCAGGGTCGACTTGCCGACGCCGGCGTCGCCGACCAGCAGGACCAGCCGGTTGTGGTGGGCGGCGTGGTCGAGGGCGCCGATCAGCCTCGGCAGGTCGACCTCGCGGTCGACCATCGGGTCAACGGCCGGTTCGGCGGGGGACAGCCCGAGCACCTCCACGACCTCGACCGGCTGCCGTTGGCCGCGGGTGTGGAGCAGCTCGGCCTGGCCAACCTCGACGATGTCGCGGGCCGCGCGCAGGGTCCTGACCGACATGAGGATCTGCTCGGGCTCGGCCGCCTGCTGGATCCGGGCCGCGGTGTGCACCGCCGGGCCGGTCACCCGCAGATCGCCCGACCACCGGCCGGCCGCGACCTCGCCGGTGTCCAGGCCGATGCGTAGCTGCAGGGGGATGTCGCCGAGGGCGGTCTCGGCCGTCTTGACGATGTCGCGCATGGCCAGCGCCGCCCGTACCGCCCTGGCGGCGTCGTCGTCGTGCCCGGTCGGGAAGCCGAACACGGCGAGGATGGCGTCGCCGATGTACTTCTCCAGGGTCCCGCCGAAGCGGCGGACCTCGGCGGCCAGCCGGCGGAAGGTCTCGCTGAGCAGATCCCGCGCCGCCTCCGGGTCGAGCGACTCGACCAGGCTGGTCGAGTCGACCAGGTCGGCGAACAGCACGGTCACGACCCGGCGTTCGTCGGCGCCGCCGAGCAGCCGCTGCCCGCACGCAGGGCAGAAGCGCGCCTCGGCCGGCGTCCCGACCCCGCAGGCGGGGCAGGTCATGCCGGCCGAAACGGCTCCGAGCGGGGTCACGGCGCCCTCACCTGGGTTGCGGCGCGCGGCGCCGGTTGGACTACTGGACGGTGCTGTCAGGGTCGTCCGAGTCGGAGGCTGCCGCGTCGGCGTCGGCCCCTTCCCAGCGGGGGGCGTCGGTCCCCTCGGCTCCTTCCCAGCGGGGGGCGTCGGTCGCGTCGGCGGCCTCGGTCTTCTCCCAGCGGGGGGCGTCGGCTTGCTGGTCGTCGGGCTGGGCGCCCTCGTCGGGCTCCATGGTGCTCATCGCTCCCTCCCCTCTCGGGGTGCTGCACGACGGGTGGCTCAAGGAGTGTATACGGCAAGGCCAGCCAATTGGCCGCTTGACGGTCATCCGGAACGAGTGCCCCACATCCGAGCCGCTACAGCTTGTGGCCGAACTCCGGGGGAAGGCGGTACTCGTCGCCGACGATCGGGTCGCCCTCGGCGAAGCGGCCGATGCGGAACGGGTGGATGTCGACGGTGGCGGCCTCGCCCTGGGTGACCAGCTCGGCCATGCAGGCGCCGACCGCCGGGGACTTCTTGAACCCGGTTCCCGAGAACCCTCCGGCGACGAACAGTCCGGCAACCCCTGGGGCGGCGTCGAGCACCGCCCGGCTGTCCGGTGAGGTGTCGTACACCCCGCGATGGCCGCGGGCGAACGGGGCGCCGGCGAATGCCGGCACCCGGCCGGTCAGGCGCCCAAGCGCCGGCGCGACCACCCGGTGGTCGTAGCCCTCGACCTCCCGGTCGATCGCCTCGACGCCGAGCGGGTGGCCGGCCTCCACCCCGAGCAGCGACAGCTTGCCGCCGTGGGGACGGAAGTAGGTGCCGAGCACCCCGTCGATCACCACCGGGTGGTGCCGGGCGGCCTCCGGGCGGCGGAAGAAGGCGACCTGGGAGCGCTCGGGGGTGATGCCGAGCTCGAACCCCGCGGTCCTGGCCAGCGGGTCGACCCACGGCCCGCAGGCCAGCACCACCGCGTCGGCGCCGACCCGGCCGTCGTCGGTGTCGACGCCGACGACCCGGTCGCCGGCCACCGCCAGGGCCCGCACGGCCACCCCCTGGCCGATCCGGGCGCCGAGGTCGACCGCGCGCGAGGCGAACGCGAAGGTGGTCGCCACCGGGTCGGCGTAGCCCGAACCCGGCTCGACCGCGGCCAGCTCCACCCCGTCCAGGTCCAGCTCGGGGTGGTCGGCGCCGAGGTCGGCCGGGGTGACCGCCTCGGTGTCGACGCCCAGCCGACGCAGCATGGCCACGTTGCGCCGGAGGCGCTCGCCCTCACCGGGGCCGACCAGGACCGCCGCCCCGGTGACGGTGAACCCGCACCAGCCGCCAACCCGCTCCCGCCAGCGCTGGAAGTAGGCCAGGCTGGCCACGGCCATGCTGGCCTCTGGCTGGTTGGTGTAGTGCATCCGCACCAGCGCCCCCGACCGGGCCGACATCCCCGAGCAGACGGTGCCCCGCTCCAGCACCAGCACCTCGACGCCGTGCTCGGCCAGGTGGAAGGCGATCGAGCAGCCCATCACCCCGCCCCCGACCACCACCACCGTCGCCCCTGCAGCCATGGCGGTCAGTCTCCCGCATTCCGGCGGCCATGGCACAGGCCGCTCGGGCGCGGGAAGCGAGCCGGCTCCTGATGGCTCCACGGCGCCGGGATGGCCCGGTTCCGCTGGCGGCAGCGGGCGGGTTCAGGGCTCCAGGCCGGGAAGCGGCGGGGCCGGCCACAGGTCGCGGGGCTCGGTGACCGGCTGGCCAAGGCGGCGGCGCAGGGCGGCGGCGGTGTCGAACGCGGCCCCCTCGAAGCGGTTGTTGGCGAACGCGGCCGGCGGCCGGCGGCCGGATCGGGGCCCGGCCTCGGCCAGCAGCCTGGCCCAGCGGTCCAGGTCGGCCGAGCGGTTGCGCACCGCCCGGCCGATCACCGGGGTTGCCGGGCGGTCGCCGAGCAGTCGGACATAGCCCACCGGGCCGGATGGCGCCGGCCAGAGCTCGTCTCCGGAGGGGTCGGGGGAGCCCCAGAGGGGTGCTCCGGTGAATCGGGGCCGGTCGGCCAGGACCAGGCCGGCCCCGCCAGCCTCCAGCAGCTCGGGGAGCCATGCCTCGTCCCAGGAGCGGTGGCGGACCTCGACCACGATCGGCAGCCCGCCGGGGCGGGTGTCGAGCAGCCGGGCAAGGCGCTCGCGGCCCTCGCCGGCGTCGAGGCTTGGCGGCAGCTGCAGCACCACCGCCAGCAGCCGGTCGCCGAACGGCTCAAGGGCACGGGCGAAGGCGCGCAGCATGCCGGCGGCGGCCTCGCCCTCCAGCCGGGCCTCGTGGGTGATCGCCCTCGGCGCCTTGGCCGCCACCGCGAACCTGTCCGGCAGGGCATCGGCCCAGACGGCCACCTGGCCCGCCTCCGGCGGCCGGTAGAAGGTCCCGTCCAGCTCGACCGCCTCGAACACCCGCCCGTAGAACCCGAGCCAGTCGCCCGGCGCCAGCTCCGGCGGGTAGAACCGTCCCCGCCACTCCGGGTAGCCGAAGCCGCAGGTCCCAACAAGCGGCCCAGCCGGTAGGGGCACGGGATGCTCTCCTGGATCCGGGGCGCAGGGGTGGCGGCGCCCAATGCGGGACGGCGGCCAGCGTACGGGATGCCCCGCTAGCATGGGCGGACATGCGGATCAAGGTCGTCTCCGACATCCACGGGGCCGCCGACGCCCTGCGCCGGGAGGTGGCCGGGGCCGACGCCCTGCTGGTCTGCGGCGACCTGGTCAACCTGATCGACTACCGGAACATGCAGGGGATCGCGGCCGACGTGTTCGGGCCGGAGGCGATCCGCGACTTCGTGCGCCTGCGCACCGCCGGGCGGTTCGAGGAGGCCGGCCTGGTGCTGCGGGGCGCGGCCGAAGGCCGCGAGGACGAGGTCCGCAGCCAGGTCCGAGCGGCCGTCCGGGCCCAGTACGAGGCGGTGTTCGCGGCGTTTCCCGAGCCGACCTACCTGACCCACGGCAACGTCGACAGCCCCGACCAGTTCCAGGACCTGCTGCGGCCGGGGGTTCGCCACCTGGATGGGGAGACCGTCGAGCTGGACGGGCTGCGGATCGGCTTCGTCGGCGGCGGGCTGCCGCGGGGGTCCCGGCCCCACCTGTCGGAATGCACCCACGAGGAGTTCGCGGCCAAGGTGGCCGTGCTCGGCCCGGTCGACGTGCTCTGCTCGCACATGCCGCCGGCCGTCGACGACCTGCGCTTCGACGTGGTCGCCGGCCGACCCGAGCCGGGCAGCCAGGCGCTGCTCGACTACGTCGAGGAGCACCAGCCCGACTACCTGTACTTCGGCCACGTCCACCAGCCGCGGCGCAGCCGCCTGCGGGTGGGGCGCACCTGGCTGGTCAACGTCGGCTACTTCCGCGGCACCGGCCGGATGGTCGAGCACCCGGCGTAATACCATCCGGGCATGCCCGAGCACGCCGAAGGCTCGGCCGAGGTCTTCGCCACCCCGGCCGAGGTCATGGAGGTCGTCGCCGACTTCGACGCCTACCCCGACTGGGTCGGCAACCTCGAGGAGGTCGACGTCCTGGCCCGCGACCGCCGGGGCCGCGGGACCAGGGTCGCGTTCCGCCTGCGCACCCCGGTGGGGGACCAGGCCTACACCCTCGCCTACCGCTACCAGTCCAGGGACGCCGGCATCAGCTGGACCTACGTGGAGGGCACGCTGGAGGACCTGGCCGGCGCCTACGTCCTCGAGCCGACCGGCGACGGGACCACCAGGGTCACCTACCGGCTGGAGGTCGAGCTCGGCGTGCCGTTGCCGGGCCTGGTCAAGCGGCAGGCGGCCAGGCAGATCGTGCGCTCGGCCCTCAACGACCTGAAGCGCCGCGTGGAGTCAATGTAGGCTGCCAGGACCGTGCGCATCCTCCTGTTCACCGGCAAGGGCGGCGTGGGCAAGACCACCGTGGCGGCAGCCACCGCCGCCCGGGCGGCAGCACGCGGTCACCGCACCCTGGTGATGTCCACCGACCCGGCCCATTCCCTTGCCGACTCCTTCGAGGTCGAGCTCGGCGCCGAGCCCCGCCAGATCGCCGAGCGGCTCTGGGCCGAGCAGATCGACAGCCAGGCCAGGCTGGAGGCCAACTGGCGCGAGATCCAGGAGTACGTCGTCAACCTGCTCAACTGGGGCGGGGTCGACGCCGTCGAGGCCGAGGAGCTGTCGGTCATCCCCGGCCTCGACGAGCTGTTCAGCCTCATCGACATCAACCGGTACCAGCAGGCCGGCGACTACGACCTGCTGGTGGTGGACTGCGCCCCGACCGCCGAGACGCTGCGGCTGCTGTCGCTGCCGGAGGCGCTCGGCTGGTACATCGACCGGCTGTTCCCTTCATCGCGGCGGATCGCGACCGTCGCCAGGCCGTTGCTCGGCCGGCTCGGCAACCTGCCCCCGATCGCCTCCGACGCCGTGTTCGGCGCCGTCGAGCGCCTGTACCGCAACCTGGAGCGGGTCCGGCTGCTGCTGGCCGAGCCCGAGACCTCCACCGTCCGGCTGGTCCTCAACCCCGAGAAGATGGTGGTCGCCGAGGCCAGGCGCACCTACACCTACCTGTCGCTGTTCGGCTACCGGGTCGACGCGGTGGTGGTCAACCGGCTGCTGCCCGACGACGTCACCGACCCGTACTTCGGCAAGTGGAAGGAGATCCAGGCCGACCATTTCCGCACCATCACCGAGTCGTTCGCGCCCCTGCCGATCCTGACCTGCCGGCTGTTCGACGACGAGATGGTCGGCCTGGAACGGCTGTCGGAGGTGGCAGGGGAGGTCTACGGCACGAGGGACCCGGCGGCGGTCCTGGCCGACTCGCAGCCGCTGCGGGTGACCAAGGAGCGTGGCGGCGGGTACGCCCTGCGCATGGAGCTCCCCTTCGCCGAGCGGGGCGACCTCGACGTCCACCGCAAGGGCGACGAGCTGCTGATCAAGGTCGGTCACTACAAGCGCAACGTGCTCCTGCCACAGGCCCTGCAGCCGCTGGAGGTCTCCGCCGCCAACCTGCGCGGCGGCACCCTGGTGGTGCGTTTCGACGCCCGCGACGGGCAGTCCGCCGGGGCCAGGGGCGCCTAGATGCCACCGCCGACCGGAGGAGAGCCGATGACCCTCGACGACGCCGGACAGCTGGGTCGGGCCCCCGAATGCCAGGTCTGCCCGATCTGCGCCGGGCTGGCGGCGCTGCGCGAAGCCAGGCCGGAGGCGGTCGAGCACCTGGTCAAGGCCGGCGCCGAGCTGCTGCTGGCCGCCAGGGCCCTGCTGGAGGGCGCCGCCTCCGACGGGCAGGCCTCCCCGCGGCGGAGCCGTCGGGACGGCGCCGCCGAGGGCGCGGCCGGCAACGGCATGCAGCGCATCGACATCGGCTAGAGTGCCGGTCGAGGATCGGCGCCGCCAAGCGCCACGCTGGAGGAACAGGAGGGCCGCAACGGTGCCCGCGGTGCAGACTCGACCGGTGCCCTAACCTCGTGTCGCCACCGGTCCACGCCGAGCCGCACGCCATCGGCATCGATATCGGCGGGACCAAGATCGCCGGTGGGGTGGTCACCGCCGCCGGGCTGATCCTCGACCGGACCCGGGTCCTGACCCCGCCGGCCAACCAGGCGGCCACCCTGGCCGCGCTGGTCGCGGTCGTCGACGGGCTGCGCGCCCGCCACCCCCGGGTCGACGCGATCGGGATCGGGGCGGCCGGGCTGGTCGAGTGGCCGGGCGGGCGCGCCCGCTGGGCCCCCCACAACACCTACCGGCGGATGGAGCTGCGCCGCCTGCTCCACGAGCGGACCGGCCTGCCGACCACCGTCGACAACGACGCCAACGCCGCCGCCTGGGCCGAGGCCCGGTTGGGGGCCGGCGCCGGCAGCCACGACCTGGTGCTGGTCACGGTCGGGACCGGGATCGGTGGCGGGCTGGTGCTGGACGGCCGCCTCTACCACGGGGAGAGCGGCTTCGCCGGCGAGATCGGCCACATGATCGTCGACCCGGACGGCGACCGCTGCGCCTGCGGCAACCGCGGCTGCCTCGAGGCGATGGCCTCGGGCTCGACCCTGGGCCGTCTCGGCCGGGAGGCGGCCGCGCGCGACCCTGGCGGCCGCCTGGCCACCTCGGCCGGCGGGCCCGACCTGGTCACCGGCGAAGTCGTGTTCGCGGCGGCCAGGGAGGGCGACCAGCTCGCCCTGGCACTGTTCGAGCGGATCGGGCACTGGCTGGGGATCGGGATCGCCTCGCTGGTCACCATCTTCGACCCGGACGTTGTGGTGGTCGGCGGCGGGGTCGCGGCCACCGGTGAGCTGCTGCTCGCCCCGGCACGGGCCAGCTTCGAGCGGTACGTGCACGGCCGTGCCCACCGCGACCTGCCGCCGGTGGTCCCGACCCGGCTCGGCGCCGACGCCGGCCTGGTCGGAGCGGCCACCCTGGCCCTGGCGGGCCGCTGATGGCTGAGGGGGTCCCCGCGCTCGCCATCACCCTGCCCCAGTTCGCCAGCCACGCCGGGCCGAGCCGGTCCGCCTGCCTGGACGCCGACCGGCTCGGCTTCGCCGGGGCGTTCGTGTTCGACCACCTGTGGCCGCTCGGCGGCCCTCGTACCCGGCCCGCCCTGGAGGGCTGGACCCTGCTGGCCGCCCTCGCCGCCGAGGCCGGCCAGCGGCCCGCCCGCGGTGACCGGATCCGGCTCGGGACCCTGGTCACCCGGGCCGGGCTGCGGGCCCCGGCCATCGTCGCCAGGATGGCGGCGACCGTCGGGCAGGTGGCGGGCGCGCCGCCGATCATCGGGATCGGGCGAGGCGACCTGGCCAACCGGCCCGAGAACCTCGCCTTCGGGTTTCCGTTCCCGGACGTCGCGGGGCGGGCCCTTGCCCTGGAGCAGACCGTCGCCGCCCTTCGCGGCCCGCTGGCTGGCACGCCTCGGCCGGTGGTGTGGGTCGGTGGGGCCGCGGCCGGCGGCCGGGTCCTCGCCGGCCGCCTGGCCGACGCCTGGAACGGCTGGGCGCTCACCCCCGAGGAGCTGGCCGCCGGCCTGGCCGAGGTCCGCCGGGCGGCCGAGCAGGCCGGCCGCGACCCGGCCGCGGTCGCCGGCACCTGGGCTGGGCAGGTGCTGGTGGCGGGGGAGCGGCGCGAGGCCGAGGTCCGGCTGGCCCGGTGGGGCGGCGGCCGCCCACCGGCCGAGCTGGCCCGGGTGGTCGCCGGTGACCCGGAGACGGTCCTTGGCCGGCTGCGTGCCCTCCACGACGCCGGCGCCGCCTGGTGTGTGGTCGCCACCGTCGGCGGGCCCGGTGCGGACATGCGCGCCCTGCTGGCGGGTGCCGCCGGGCTTCACCCGCGGGCTTGAACGTGAAAGGAAATTCGGACGGGGAAGCGAAAGCGCCAGCAAATACCTGCTGGCGCCATGGCCGCCACGAAACCTAGTCTACGTATCGTACAGGTTAATGGTCGCGTTTAGCCCGGTAGCAGCATTGCACGAAGGAGCCTATCCCGCGCAGAATCTAACCGTTGACTCACCCATCGCCGCTACGCCAGCCCGCCTACCCCCAAAGGCGGAACGCGTAAGGGAGAGGAATCGCCATGTACCCGCGCACTGTCACTGTCCCTCCAACCCGCGCCTCGGCCGCTTCGCCGGGGCCTGTGTCCCGGTCGACCACCTGGTCGCGGACCCGGCACGGGCCATCGACCACCTGGTCGTAGCCTGCTGATGGCGGTGGCGTGGTGAGCGAGCCAGGGACGCTCTCCCAGCGCGTCCGAACCTCGCTCCCGCGCGCCGCCTGGCTGTTCGTCCTGGCGGTCGTGGCCGCGGCCGCGGTCGTCGTCGCCCTGTACCTGCCGGCCGCCGTCCGCCTGCTGGCGGACGGCGGCTGGCCCAAGCTCTGGCCGCCGCTGCTGTATGTGGCCGGCCTGGTCGTGGCCGAGCGTTTCGTGGTCAAGGTGCCGTTGCGCAACCACCGGTTCTCGGTGGGCGTCTGCGATATGGTGATCGTGCTCGGGGTGGTATTTCTCAAGCCACCGGTGCTGGTGATCGCGACCGGCGTCGGGATCGCGGTCAGCCAGATGCTGTTCGAGCCACAACCGGTCAAGCGGCTGTTCAACGTCCCCCAGTACATCCTGTCGGTCAGCGTCGCGGCCCTTTCCAGCGCCGGCCTGGTCGACCTGCTGCGCCAGTCCGACCTGTTCGCCGGGCAGCTGGAGCCGGGGGTGTTCCGGCCGGCCCTGGCCGTGGTCTGGGTCGTGGGCATGGCCGGCTTCTTCCTGGTCAACCACTCGCTGGTCAGCATCGTGGTCAGCCTTTCCACCGGCCAGGGGTTCGTGCAGAGCTGGCTGCGGGCGGCGCCGGTGGCGGCCGCCGACTGGGCCGCCAGCATCGCCTACGGCCTGATCATCGCCGCCCTGCTGGTCCACGACCAGGCCCTGCTGCCGCTGCTGATCGTGCCCATCGGCCTCACCTTCCTCGGCAACCGGGCGTGGGCCCGCAGCCTGGCCCAGGGCCAGCGGATGCACTCGCTGTACGCGGCCGGACGCGCCCTCTCCAACCGGCTGGGCGACGCACGAGCCTGGCAGTCCTTCGCCCGGCAGGTGGCCGACGTGCTGAACTGCGAGGGCGCCGCGGTGTTCCTCGGCCGCGACGAGGACGGCGTGCTCGACGTGATCTCCACCGGCGGCACCGACCGGCTGACCGTGCCCCCATCGCCCAGCGCCTGGGAGCAGGCGGCCAAGGGCTGGGCGTCCCGGGCCGGCTGGCCCCGTTACACCATGGTCCCGATGGAGGCCGACGGAGCGGTGGTCGGCTTCGCGGCCGCGTTCGGCCCCCGGGTCGACGCCGACTTCACCGGCGACGACACCGAGACCCTGCTCACCCTGGCCAACCAGGGGGCTGCGGCGCTGGTCAACGAGGAGCTGTACCGGGCGGCGGAGAACGAGCGGGCCGCCCTGCGCGACATCGTCGGCCACTCCTCCGACGGGATCTACACCGTCGGTCCCGACCGCACCGTCCGGTCCTGGAACGCGGCCATGGTCGCGCTGACCGGCTACCAGGAGGACGAGGCGGTGGGGCAGAAATGCTTCAACCTGCTGCGGGCCCGCGACGGCGACGGCGTCGACATGTGCGCCGCCGACTGCCCCATCCTGGCCGCGGCCGCCTCCCGCCACGAGGAGGTCCGGGACGCCTCGGTGCTGAACAAGGAGGGCCTGGCCCGCTGGATCCGCTACGCCCACGCCCCGATCATCGCCGGCGATGGCAACATGGACGCCGACGTCGTGGTGGTCCGGGACGTGACCCGCGAGCGCCAGACCGACGAGCTCAAGGCCGACTTCGTGGCCAGCGTCTCGCATGAGCTGCGCACGCCGCTCACCCCGATCAAGGGCTTCCTGATGACGCTGCTGCGCGAGGACCGCGACTTCGCCCAGGACCGGCGGCGCGAGTACTACAAGCTGATGCTGATGCAGTCCCAGCGGCTGGAGCGGCTGATCGAGGATCTGCTCGAGGTGACCCGGCTGGAGGCCGGGGCCGGCCTGGTCGACGCCACCGCGATCGACGCCGTCGACCTGGTCCGCCAGGTGGTGGACCGCTTCACCAGCGAGGATCCTGAGCGGACGGTGCACGTGGTCACCCCCGACCACGCCGTCTACTGCCGCGGCGACTGGATGCGGATCGACCAGGTGCTCGGCAACCTGCTCTCCAACGCCATGCGCTACGCCCCGCCCCACGAGCCGGTCGAGGTCCGTCTGGTGCCGCAGGGCCGGGAGGTGGTCTTCGAGGTCCGCGACTGGGGCCCCGGCATCCCGATCGACGAGCAGTCGCGCATCTTCGAGCGGTTCCACCGGGTCGGCCACTACATGACCAGGGAGCCGGGTGGCGCCGGTCTCGGCCTGTACCTGGCCAAGCGCCTGGTCGAGGCCATGGGCGGCCGCATCTGGGTGTCGAGCCGGCTCGGCCACGGCTCGG
Organism: Actinomycetes bacterium; assembly: GCA_035490035.1. Classification (GTDB taxonomy): domain Bacteria; phylum Actinomycetota; class CALGFH01; order CALGFH01; family CALGFH01; genus CALGFH01. The sequence goes on along the minus strand of DATHIG010000057.1, from coordinate 1,356 downwards.
TGTTCTCCTTCGCCCTCCCCTCCGAGCCCAGCCTCAACGCGGTCGCCCCCCGTGGCCGCCACACCGGCTAGCTCCCGGTATCCTCTCCCTGCTGCGTGCCGCCGGGTGGGTGGTGGCACACGAACGCAAGGAGGCGTGCTTGCAGCGACGGGTGATCATCATGGGGGCCGCCGGCCGTGACTTCCACAACTTCAACAGCGCCTTCCGGAACGACCCGGCGACCAGGGTGGTCGCGTTCACCGCCACCCAGATCCCCTACATCGACGACCGGACCTACCCGGCGGCCCTGGCCGGTCCCGCCTACCCCGAAGGAATCCCGATCTTCCCCGAGGAGCGGCTGGAGGACCTGATCGCCGGCCAGGACATCGACGAGGTGGTGTTCAGCTACTCCGACGTCCGCCACGTCGACGTCATGCACGCCGCCTCCAGGGTGCTGGCCGCCGGGGCCGACTTCCGGTTGCTCGGGCCCAAGCAGACCGAGCTGGCGGCCAGGGTGCCGGTGGTGGCGGTGTGCGCGGTCAGGACCGGAGCGGGCAAGTCGCAGACCACCCGGCGGGTGGCGCAGATCCTGCGGGACGCCGGCCGCAAGGTGGTCGCGGTCCGTCACCCCATGCCCTACGGCGACCTGGCCAGCCAGGCCGTGCAGCGGTTCGCCACCGTCGAGGACCTGCTCGCCGCGCGCCCGACCATCGAGGAGCGGGAGGAGTACGAGCCGCACCTGGCCGCGGGCACGGTCGTGTATGCCGGCGTCGACTACCACGCGATCCTGGACCGGGCCCAGGCCGAGGCCGAGGTCCTGCTGTGGGATGGCGGCAACAACGACCTGCCGTTCTTCCGGCCCGACCTCCACATCGTGGTCGCCGACCCGCTGCGCGCCGGCCACGAGTCCAGCTACCACCCCGGCGAGGCCAACGCGCGCGCCGCCGACGTGCTCATCATCAACAAGGTCGACGAGGCCGCCCCCGAGCAGGTGGCCGCCCTCGAGGAGCAGCTCAAGCACCTCAACGCCGACGCGGTGGTCATCAAGGCGGCCAGCCCGGTCAGGGTCGAGGACCCCGAGCTGGTCACCGGCAAGCGGGTGCTGGTGATCGAGGACGGGCCGACCCTGACCCATGGGGAGATGAGCTACGGCGCCGGCGTGGTCGCCGCCCGCCGCCTCGGCGCCGCCGAGATCGTCGATCCCCGCCCCTACCTGGTCGGCTCGCTGGCCGAGGTGTACGAGCGCTACCCGCACATCGGCGCCCTGGTGCCGGCCATGGGCTACTCCGACGCCCAGATCCGCGAGCTGGAGACGGTCATCAACCAGGCCCCGGTGGACGCCGTGGTGATCGGCACCCCGATCGACCTGCGCAGCAT
>DATHIG010000056.1:0-10626 GCA_035490035.1 Actinomycetes bacterium | reverse complement strand
TCCTCCTGGCGGGCCTCGGCGCGCTGGATGCCCTCGGGCGGGACCATGGCCAGCAGCCGGTGGGTCTCGCCCTGCTTGGCCGCGGCGCCGGCCTGGCCGGGCAGGCCCTTGGTGGCGACCGCCGACGCCACCCTGGCCGCCCGCTCCTCCGGCGTCAGCCGCCGGCCGCCGTTGCCGGGTGGTGCCTGGGTTGGCCGGGGCGCCGGCCTGGCCGGCGCTGCCGGTGCTGCCGTGGCCGCGGCGGCCGCCGGCTCGGCCGGGGCCACGGCGGTCCCGACCGCGCCGGCCTCGGCCGGAGCGGCCACGGCCGCCGCCTGGCCGGCGCCCTGCTGGAGCGAGGCACGGTTGGCGCCCCTGGCCTTGCGCAGGGCGACCGACTTGGCCTTGGCCCTGGCGGTCCGCTCGGACTCGCCGGCCGCGATCAAGCGGTCGTAGGTCTCCTGATCCGGCTGGATCTCTTCTGCCATCGGAACCTCGTTCCCCCTAGAGCGGCCCCGAGATGCCGCCGTCCTTGCGGATCCGCCAGAAGTGGACCGCCAGGAAGATGGTCGCCACGAACGGCAGCGCGAGCACATGGAGCACGTACCAGCGGATCAGGGTCTCCGGCCCGATCTCGACGGAGCCCAGCAGCACGAACTGGACCTGGTCCCCGACCAGCGGGCTGTAGCCGCCCATCGAGGTGCCGACCGCCACCGCCCAGATGGCCAGCTGGTCCCAGGGCAGCAGGTAGCCGGTGAACGACAGCAGCAGGGTGAGCAGCAGCAGGATCACCCCGACGACCCAGTTGAACTCCCGCGGCGGCTTGTACGCGCCGTGGTAGAAGACCCGGGCCATGTGCAGGAACACCGTGAACACCATCAGGTGGGCGGCCCAGCGGTGCATGTTGCGCATCAGCTGGCCGAAGTTCACCGAGGTGGACAGCGCCTGCATGTCGTTGTAGGCCAGCTCCTGGCCCAGCCCAGCCGACGGCCGGTAGAAGAACATCAGGAAGATGCCGGTGACGGTGAGCAGGATGAACAGGAAGAACGAGATCCCACCGAGGCAGAAGGTGTAGGTCAGCTTCAAGCCGTGCCGCTTCACCTTCACCGGGTGCAGGTGGTACAGCACGTTGTTCATCATGGCCAGCGCCCGGTCCCTGGACGTGTCCCGGTACCCGGGCCGGTAGATCGACCCGGGCCGGAAGATCGACTTCCAGACCTGTGAGTCTCTGGTCTGCTTCCAGATCTCGCCCGGCCTTGGCGGCTTGGGCGGCCGAAGCTTCAACGCCACGCGCTACTCCTCGTCGAGAAGACCAACTATCCCTTGGCCGCCGCCTTGGCTTCGCCCACCCGGGCATACCACAGGGCGCCGGTGGGGCAGCGGTCGATGCAGATGCCGCAGCGCACGCACTCGTTGTCGTCGATCACGAACAAGGCGTGCGAGGTCTGCGCCAGGGTGGTGACCTCCTGGCTCTGGCCGTCGGCCAGGATGCCCGGGGCCAGCATGTAGATGCAGTCCCATGGGCAGACGTCCTCGCAGGCGCGGCAGAGGATGCAGAGCTCGGGGGAGAGGGCGATGTGCCGCCGCGGCTTCACCCGCTCCTGGAGCCAGTTGGGGTCGACCGTGGCCAGGGTGTAGTCGTCGTGCATGCTTGGCTTGTTCGGGTTCACCGGTCGATCCTCTCGCGCCGCCTACTTGTAGCCACCGGTGGCCTCGCGCTTCTCCTCGCCGGCTGGCAGCGTCTTCTGGTTGCGCTTGTTGTAGATGACGATGGCCAGGACGGCCGCGCCGATCGCCGCCCCGTAGAGGACGAGGACCACGACGTCGCGGATCGCCTCCATCTGCAGCGTGAGGGTTCGGAACCCGAGGGGGACCTCGAAGGTGCCGGTCCACTTGAGCGTGCCGTCGGCGAAATAGATCCAATAGGACGGGATCACGGCCATGGTGATGAACAGGCCCAGCCAGATCGCCATCGTGACCAGCGTCAGCGCGACCCAGCGTTCGCCCTCGTTCTTCGGTCGAACAAGCGACACCCCAGCGGCCTCCAGCGTCGAGTGAGCCGATCGTCCCCTGCCGTCGCATCCTAGCATTGGTCAAGGGGTCAGCCAACGTGAGGTCGTGCAGGTCACGGGCGGTATCGGCACCAACCGGCAACGCACAAACGCACATTGCCGGACGCATGCGTTCCGGTCACGGTCGATACACTCGAACCCCGGAGGGGGGTCCGGGCCCCCGTCGCCGAGCAACACGAGGTCGCCATGCCGCGCCGCACCGCCGCGATCCTGGGGGCCGTGGTCGTCGTGGCCGCCGTCGTGGCCGTGGTCGCCCTGGTCGGCGGCGGGGGGAAGGGCCTGGTTCCCGAGGCCGGGACGGGTCAGGTCCAGACGGTGGCGCCAGGGGTGACGGTGCTGCCGGAGGCCGCGCGCCGGCCCCTGCCGGCCTTCAGCGGCCAGACCCTCGACGGGGCCACCCTCGACCTGGCCAGCCTGCGCGGCCGGCCGCTGGTGCTGAACTTCTGGTCCTCCTGGTGCGGGCCCTGCCGGGCCGAGCAGGAGGGCCTGGAGCTGGCCAGCGAGACGCTCACCGGACGCGGCGTCCGGGTGGTCGGGATCAACATCCTCGACGACCGCGGCGCGGCCGCCTCCTACCTGGAGGAGTTCGAGGTCGGCTACCCGTCGCTGTTCGACCGCCCGGCGCTGCTGCCCGCCCGCCTGGGCGCGCTCGGTCCCGTCGGCCCGCCGCACACCCTGGTCGTCGACGGCCAGGGCCGGGTCGCGGCCAGCGTCTCCGGGGTCCTGCCCGGCACCGACCCCCAGCGCCAGGCCGCCTTCCTCGCCGACCTGGTCGATCGGGTGTCCTGATGAGCTGCCGGAGGGGTTTGGGGAACCCCGAGGGGGTGCTCCAATGAGCTGGGCGGAGCGGGCGCAGCAGATCGTGGTCGATGGGAACCTCCTGATCGCCCTGGCCGTGGCCGCCCTGGCCGGGTTCGTGTCGTTCGCCTCGCCCTGCGTGCTGCCGCTGGTCCCCGGCTACCTCTCCTACATGTCGGGGGTGAGCGGCCAGGACGTCGAGCAGCGGGGCGACCGGAGGGCCGGCCGGGTCGTGGCCGGCGCCGCCCTGTTCGTGCTCGGGTTCTCGCTGGTCTTCGTCGCCCTCGGGGCGGCCCTCGGTGCGGTCACCTCCTGGCTGGTCCTGAACCGGAGCCTGGTCACAAGGGTCGCCGGGGTGCTGGTGATCGTCATGGGCCTGTTCCTGGCCGGGGTGATCAAGCCCGGCTTCCTGTACCGCGAGCGCCGCCTGCGGGCCGACAAGGTGCCGGGCGGGCTGGCCGGCGCCCTGCCGTTGGGCATGGTGTTCGGGCTCGGCTGGAGGCCCTGCATCGGGCCGACCCTGGGCGCCGTGCTCGGCCTGGCGACGGTCGGGGGCGGCGGCGCCCGCCGTGGGGCGCTGCTGCTGTTCGCCTACTCGATCGGGCTGGGCCTGCCGTTCCTGGTCGCCGCGCTCGGGTTCCGGCGGGCGCTTGGGCGGTTCCCAGCCCTTAGGGCCCGCTTCCGCTTGTTCGAGCTGGTCGGAGGCGGGATGCTGGTGGTGATCGGCTTGCTGCTGCTCACCGGCCTCTGGGACACCCTGCTGACCCAGCTCAAGATCTGGTCCGGGTCGATCACCCTGCCCCTGTAGCGAGGACCTGCCGTGGCCGTCGAGCTCAGACCCCCAGCCGCCCGACCAGAACCGCCGTCCCGGCGGCCGGGGCTCGGCCATACCCTGCGCCAGGCCTGGCGCGAGTACCGCTCCATGCGGACCGCCCTGGTGCTGCTGGTGGTGCTGGCCGCCGCGTCGATCCTCGGCAGCCTGTTCCCGCAGGAGGGCATCAGCCCCCAGCGGGTCGACCAGTATTTCGGGGACCACCCGGCGCTCGCCCCGGTGCTGGACCGGCTGGGCCTGTTCGACGTCTTCGGCTCGGCCTGGTACATGGCCATCTACCTGGCCCTGCTCGGGGCCCTGGTCGCCTGCCTGGTGCCAAGGACCAGGGCGCTGGTGCGCGTGCTCCGGTCGCGGCCACCCCGCGGTGGGAACCTCGACCGCTACCGCACCCGGGCCGCCTTCGACACCACCGCCTCCCCCGAGCTGGCCATCCAGGCGGCCAGGACGGTCCTGCGCCGCCGCCACTACCGCCTGGCCGACCATCCGGAGGGGTCCGGGGAACCCCAGGGGGGTGTCTCGGTCGGTCGGGGGGAGCTGGCAGGGGAGAAGGGGTACCTGCGCGAGGCGTCCAGCATGCTGTTCCACGTCTCCCTGCTGGTGCTGCTGGTCGGGCTCGCCTACGGCAAGGGCTACGGGTACCGCGGCCAGGCGGCCATCGTCGAGGGCCAGACCTGGGCGAACGCCCGGGTCGCCTACGACACCTTCACCCCCGGCCGGTTCTTCAGCCCGGCGCGGCTGGCCCCCTTCCAGCTGCGGCTGGACGACTTCACCAACTCCTTCCACGACAACAACACCCCGAGGGAGTTCGTCTCCCGGCTGACCGCCATGGACCTGGACGGCCACCAGACCCAGTCCCAGCGGGTCGCCCCCAACCGGCCCATGACGGTCGACGGGGTGCGGATCTTCCAGTCCGACTACGGCTATGTCCCGGTGGTGCGGGTGCTCGGCAAGGACGGCAAGGAGCTGCTGGCCCCCCAGGAGGTGCTGACCCTGCGCGACCCGGCCTCGGAGTGGTCGACCGGGGCGGTCAAGGTCACCAGGGCCGACCCCCAGGTCGGCCTGGAGCTGACCATGTTCACTGGCCTGCGCACCGCACCCGACTGCCCTGGCGGGGCGCCGTTCTGCAACGACCCCCGGCTGGTCCGGCCGGTGCTGGTGGTGCTCCCCTACCAGGGCGACCTCCAGGCCGACCGGGCCCAGAGCGTGTTCACCCTCGACCGCACCAGGCTGGAGCCGCTCGGGGACCGGCCGCTGCTCCTCGGCCTCGGCCAGTCGGGCGAGCTGGCCAACGGATTCGAGGTGTCATTCACCGGGCTCAAGCAGTACAGCGTGTTCACCCTGGCCCGCGACCCGGGGGTGCCGATCGTCGCCGTCGCCGCCGCGCTGCTCCTGGGTGGGCTGGTCCCGTCGCTGTATGTGACCAGGCGCCGGATCTGGGTCAGGGCCACCCCGGCCGGGCCGGGCACCACCCGGGTCGAGCTGGCCGGGCTCGCCCTCCAGGGCAAGCCCGCCTTCGAAGGCGAGCTGGCCCGGCTCGCCCAGCAGATGGAACGGGGTACGCTTGACGCCCCGGACCGCTCCACCTAGAGGAGACCCACCCATGTCGCCTGCGGAGCTGGCCACCCTTTCCGACACGCTGGCCTGGCTGGCGGTGGTCAGCTACGTGGTCGCCGCCGTGCTGTTCGGGCTCGAGCTCTCCTTCCGGGTGGGCTGGCTTGGCCCCGCCGGCCTGGCCGTGACCGTGGCCGGGCTGGCCGCCAACCTCGGCGCGGCCGTCACCAGAGGCCTGGCCGCCGGCCGGGTGCCGTGGGGCAACATGTACGAGTTCTCGATCATCGTCGGGATCGTCACCGTGGCCGGCTACCTGGTCTGGGTGTACCGGCGGCCGGAGATCCGCCCGCTCGGGGTGTTCGTGCTGCTCCCGGCGGTGCTGGCCATGGCCCTGGGCGGCCTGGTCTTCCGGGTGTCCGCCGGTCCGCTGGTCCCGGCGCTGAACTCCCGCTGGATCGTGATCCACGTGGCCGCGGCCATCACCGGTTCCTCGGTGCTCTGCCTGGCCGCCGTGTTCAGCATCCTGTACCTGGTCAAGGACCGCGTCGAGCGCCGCCAGCGCACCCCCGCCCCGCCGCTGGTCGCCGGAGGCGCCAAGACCGCCGACCGGGTCGAGGTCGACCAGGCGGTCGCCCGCCACGCCGGCATCTGGGACCGGCTGCCGTCGGCCGACGCCCTCGACGAGCTCGCCTACCGCACGACCGCGTTCGGCTTCCCGATCTGGACCTTCGCCATCATCGCCGGAGCCATCTGGGCCCAGGCGGCCTGGGGCCGCTACTGGGGCTGGGACCCCAAGGAGACCTGGTCGTTCATCAGCTGGACGATCTTCGCCGCCTACCTCCACGCCAGGGCCACCGCCGGCTGGCGCGGCCGGCGCGCCGCCTGGCTGGCCATCGTCGGCCTGGCCGCCTTGGCGTTCAACTTCTACGCGGTCAACACCGTCATCGTCGGCCTGCACTCCTACGGCCAGTAGCTCGCCGGAGACGACGACGCCCCCGACCCTTGCTGCGGTCGGGGGCGTCAGCCGTCGTGGGCGGTCATCGCTTGGCGCGCCGCTGCTCGCGGAGACGACGGCGGGCGACCCGCTGCTGCCTGGCCGACTCGGCCTGGGCGAGCAGCTCGGCCTGGCGGGCCCGCGCAATCTGGTAGCTGATGGACAGCATGCTCGACCCTCCTTCGGGCACCGTGAAGCTTGCCGCCGGGGTACGATTCCCCGGGGCTTGCTCGACGATCTATTTGGTTACCTACCGAGGATACCCTAACGGATCGGGGTTCGCCAGTGCCCGATAGGCAGAAACGTTCGAAAAGAACGGGTGATATGCCGAACAAAGTCGTACCGATCCATGAGGGGGCCGAGCCCGTGCGGGCCTCTCTCGACGACACCGACCTGGCGATCGTCCGGGCGCTGCAGGGCAATGCCCGGGCCACCTATACCGAGATCGGCAAGGCGGTCGGCCTGTCCGCCGCGTCCGTGCACGAGCGCGTCCACCGGTTGGAGGCCCGCGGGGTCATCAGCGGCTATCACGCCGCGGTCAACCCGGAGCTGCTCGGGCTCGGCGTGCTGTCGCTGGTCAGCGTGTTGCCGAGCGACTCGATGGACGCGGCGGCGACCGAGGAAGCCCTGTCCGCCATCCCCCAGGTCGAGACCGCCTACAGCGTGGCCGGTGAGGACAGCCACCTGCTGGTGGTCCGCACCCGGTCGATCGCCGAGCTGTCCGGCGTCCTCCAGCGCCTGCAGGCGGTCGACGGGGTCGCCCGCACCCGCACCGCGGTGGTGCTGGCCACCCCGGTCCGCCGCGCCCCGACGGTCTAGCTCCGATGATGAGCAGTCAACCGCCACCGGCGCCGGCGGCCCAGCGGACCGCCGAGGGCGTGCGCCGGATGTTCGACCGGGTCGCCCCCCGCTACGACCTGGCCAACAGCGTGTTCTCGCTCGGCCAGGACCGGGGCTGGCGGCAGGCGGCGGCCAGGGCCACCCGGCTGGCCGGGGGCGAGGTCGCCGTGGACGTGGCCTGCGGCACCGGCGCCCTCACCCGCGAGCTGGCCGCCGCGGCCCCCGCCGCCCTGGTCGTCGGGTTCGACTTCTCCCGGGAGATGCTGCTTCGCGCCCGATCCGCCGGTGGGGGGCCAAGCGCCCCGACCGGCCGGGGCACCCCCGTCCTGCCGGTCCCCCCCAGACCGTCCATCCCCTACGCCGTCGGCGACGCGCTGCAGCTGCCCCTGCGGGACGGGAGCGTCGACCTGGTGACGATCGCCTTCGGGCTGCGCAACCTGCCCGAGCCCGGGCAGGGGCTGCTCGAGCTCCGCCGGGTGCTGCGGCCGGGCGGGCGGCTGGTCGTCTGCGAGTTCTCCCAGCCGGTCGTGCCCCTGCTCCGCGGCGTCTACCGCCGTTACCTGACCCGGCTGATGCCGGTGGCCGCGCGCCGGCTGACCTCCGACCCCGAGGCCTACCAGTACCTGGCCCGCTCCATCGGCGCCTGGCCCGACCAGCCCGGCCTGGCCGCCTGGATGCAGCAGGCCGGCTTCACCGGGGTCGCCTGGCGCGACCTCACCGGCGGCATCGTCGCCCTGCACCGCGGGATGGCCGGTCCGTAGCTATGGCCTCGATCCGTTTGCCGTGACACACTGCGCGCCCTACACTCCAGTCGACGTACTTGTGCGCCGATTCACAAATGGACGTGGCCGCTGGGAGGCGAGGTGAGCGACGCCTACGACGCGCTGGTCATCGGTGGTGGGCCCGGTGGTTCAGCGACCGCGTTCCACCTGGCCAAAGGCGGCGCCCGGGTGCTGCTGCTGGAGAAGCAGCACTACCCGCGCGACAAGGTGTGCGGCGACGGCCTCACCCCAAGGGCCGTCCGTGCCCTCGACCGCATGGGCCTGCGCGACCAGTACCAGAGCTGGTCGCGCAGCGCCGGGCTGAAGGTCCACGGCGGCGGTCATGTGATCGAGCTGCCCTGGCCGGAGCTGGGCGACTACCCGTCGTTCGGGCTGGCCCGGCCCCGCAGCGACCTGGACCAGCTGCTGGCCCGCACCGCCGCCAGGGCCGGGGCCGACCTGTGGGAGGCCGCCGAGGTGATCGAGCCGCTGGTCGAGCGCGGGCTGGTCAGGGGGGCGATCGTCCGCCGCCAGGGCGAGGACCCGGTCGACATCCGGGCCGAGGTGGTGGTGGCCGCCGACGGTGCCTCCAGCCGCGTCGCCCAGTCCCTCGGCCTGGTCAGGGACGAGCACCGCCCCATCGGGGTGGCCATCCGCCAGTACTACCGGTCGCGGCGCGACGTCGATCCCTGGATCGACTCCTACCTCGAGCTGTGGAAGGGCGACCATCTGCTGCCCGGGTATGGCTGGGTGTTCCCGCTGGCCGACGGGACCGTGAACGTCGGCCTCGGCCTGCTCAACACCTCCGAGGGCTTCCGCAACACCAACTACAAGGGCCTGCTCAAGGAGTGGCTGCCGACGGTCGGCCCTGAATGGGGCTTCACCCTTGACGACGCCGCTGGCAAGCCCCGCTCGGCTCCGCTGCCGATGGGGGCCAGTCGCCACCCGCCGCTGTACCGCGGCGTGCTGTTCGTGGGCGACGCCGCCGGGCTGGTCAACCCGTTCAACGGCGAGGGCATCGACTACGCCATGGAGTCGGGCCAGCTTGCCGCCGAGGCCGGGCTGGCCGTTCTGGAGAGCGGCGACCGCACCCGGCTGGACGCCTACCGGAACGCGGTCGAGCGTGGCTTCGGCCCCTATTTCGCGCTTGGCCGGGTGTTCGTCCGGGCCATCGGCGACCCGCGGGTGATGAAGGCATGCGCCAGGTACGGGCTTCCCCGCCCCACCTTGATGAAGCTGGTCCTGAAGCTGATGGCGAATCTCTACGAGCCGGCCAGAGGCGATGCCACCGACCGGATCGTGCGGGCCATGGTCCGCCTGGCCCCTTCGAGATGAGGGTCGTGCCCGCCCAAGTTTGCGTGGTCTCCCGAGCCGGCCATAGGCTGGCGCTGCCGCCGTCGGCCCCCTGCTCGAGGTCTGTTGGAGGCTGCCCGTGAACCTCGGTGCCTTCGCTCCGATCCTGGCCATGCTTGTGCTGGCGACCGCGTTCGCGGTCATCTCCATCGTCGTGTCGGCGTTCATGGCCCCCCACCGGCCGTCGAGCGCCAAGTACTCGGCCTACGAGTCGGGCATCGAGCCGGGGCGGCTGCCGAAGGGGGAGCGCTACCCGGTCAAGTTCTACCTGACCGCGATGCTGTTCGTGGTCTTCGACGTCGAGGTGATCTTCCTCTACCCCTGGGCGGTGGTGTTCCGCCAGCTTGGTGTCTTCGGACTGGTCCAGATGGGCATCTTCGTCGGGCTGATCCTGGTCGCCTACATCTACGACTGGAAGCGCGGCGGATTGGAGTGGGACTGACCATGCAGACCGGGAGCGGACTGGACAAGCTGCCAGGCGGCATCCTCGTGACCACCGTGGAGAAGCTGGCCCACTGGGCCCGCAAGGGCTCGCTGTGGCCGGCCACCTTCGGGCTGGCCTGCTGCGCCATCGAGATGATGGCCGCCGGCGCCGGCCGCTACGACCTGGCCCGCTTCGGCATGGAGGTGTTCAGGGCCTCGCCGCGTCAGGCCGACCTGATGATCGTCTCCGGGCGCGTTTCGCAGAAGATGGCCCCGGTGCTGCGGACCATCTACGACCAGATGCCCGAGCCCAAGTGGGTCATCTCGATGGGCGTGTGCGCCACCTCCGGTGGCATGTTCAACAACTACGCCATCGTCCAGGGGGTCGACCAGATCGTGCCGGTGGACATGTACGTTCCCGGTTGCCCGCCCCGGCCCGAGATGCTGATCGAGGGCATCATCAAGCTCCACGAGAAGATCCAGAAGGGCGAGCCCCGCTCCAAGCTCGTGGTGGAGGCATCCAGGTGACCGCCGAGTCCACTGAGACCGAGTTCCAGCCGTCGGACGCCCTGCAGCCGGTGCTGGCCGGCCTGCGCGAGCGGTTCTCCGACGCCATCAGGGAGATCAGCGGGCACCGCGGCGAGGTCGTGGTCGAGCTGCACCGGGACTCCCTGGTCGAGGTGGCCAGCTGGCTCCGCGACCACCCGGCGGCCCGCTTCCGGATGCTGGCCAGCCTGACCGGGATCGACTACCTGAAGCTCGACGACCGGCCGGAACGGCTCTGCGCCGACTACAACCTCTACTCGTTCGACCACAACACCCGGATCCGGCTCAAGGTCCGGGTCACCGTGGAGGACCCGCACATCCCGTCGGTGACCGGCGTCTGGCCCGGTGCCAACTTCATGGAGCGGGAGGCCTACGACTTCTTCAGCATCCGCTTCGACGGCCATCCCAACCTGGTCCGCATCCACATGCCCGAGGACTGGAAGGGCTACCCGCAGCGCAAGGACTACCCGCTCGGCG
>DATHIG010000055.1:0-7551 GCA_035490035.1 Actinomycetes bacterium | reverse complement strand
TCGTCCCCGACAACGTCCCCCTGTGCCCGGAGAAGACCTTCCGCGACTCCCACTCCCACGCCCCGGAGCTGATGACCTTCGCCGAGATCGTGGCCAAGTCCTCCAACGTCGGCACCATCATGACGGCCAGGGAGCTCGGGCCCGAGCGGCTGTACAAGGCCGAGCTGGACTTCGGCTACGGGCGCAGGAGCGGCGTCGACCTGCCCGGGGAGTCGCCGGGCATCGTCCGCCCGGCGCAGAGCTGGTACTGCACCGACCTCGGGACCAACGCCATCGGCCAGGGCGTCGCCGTGACCGTGCTGCAGATGGCAAGCGTCTACGCCACCGTCGCCAACAACGGGGTGCTGCGGTCGCCGACCCTGCTGCGCGGCACCGTCGACGCCCGCGGCCACCAGGCCAAGGCCAAGCGCAAGCCGGGCCGCCGGGTGCTGTCGGTCCGCACCGCCCGCACCCTCTCCCGGATCCTGGAGGGCGTGGTCAAGGACGGCGGCACCGGCACGGCGGCCGCGCTGGAGGAGTGGCGGGTGGCCGGCAAGACCGGCACCGCCCGCAAGCCCGACAATGTGCGTGGGGGCTACCGGCCGGGCGCCTACGTCGGCAGCTTCATCGGCTACGCCCCCGCCGAACGGCCGGCCGTCGTGGTCGCGGTCGTGATCGACGAGCCGACCAGGGGCTACTACGGCGGAGCGGTCGCGGCGCCGGTGTTCCAGGAGGTCGCCCGCACCGCCCTGCGCCGCCTCGGGGTGGCGCCGACCTTACCGGCCAAGGCGGTGCGCTGATGCTAGGCTTTCGCGGGCTGCCCCCCCTGCCAGGGAATGGCGGTCGCTAGCGGGCGCCGGCGTTCCCGCCGCCGGCCGTCCGAGCCGACGACGCGGGCCTCGAACTTCATGACCTTGACGTCCCGGCGCGTCCCGCTCGCCAGCCTCGCCCCGGCCGTCCAGGGCGAGGTCCGCGGCGACGCCGGGACCATGGTCACCGACGTCGTCCTCGACACCCGCAAGGTCGTCGCCGGCGCGCTGTTCTGCTGCGTGCCAGGGGCCAGGATCGACGGTCACGACCTGGCCGGGAAGGCCCTTGACGCCGGCGCGGCCGCCCTGTGCGTGCAGCGGCCGCTCGACCTGGAAGCCCCGCAGCTGCTGGTCGGCAAGGTCCGGGAGGTGCTCGCCCCGCTGGCCGACGCCTTCTTCGACCATCCCTCGCGCCGCCTCGACCTGGTCGGGGTGACCGGCACCAACGGCAAGACCACCACCACCTTCATGCTGGAGGCGATCTTCCGGGCGGCCGGGCGCATCCCGGGCGTGCTCGGCACCGTCGAGGTCCGGGTCGGGGACCAGCGCCGTCCGGCCGTCCACACCACCCCGGAGGCGCCCGATCTCCAGCGCCTGCTGGCCGAGATGGCCGACTCGGGCGTGGAGGCCGCCGCCATGGAGGTGTCCAGCCACGGGCTGGCCCTGCACCGGGTCGACGGCACCCGCTTCACGGCGGCCATCTTCACCAACCTCACCCAGGACCACCTCGACTTCCACGCCGACCTGGACGACTACTTCCTGGCCAAGCGGCGCCTGTTCACCCCCGCGTTCACCCCGCTGGGGATCGTCAACCTCGACAGCCCCCATGGGCGCCTGCTCTCCGAACAGCGCGAGGTGGCGACGGTGACCACCGGCACCGCCGCCGACGCCGACTGGCGGGCCACCGACGTCGCCGCCTCGCTGGACGGCGCGAGCTTCCGGCTCCGGTCCCCGGCCGGGTCGCGGACGGTCCGGCTGCGGCTGGCCGGCCACTTCAACGTCGCCAACGCGCTCGGCGCCCTGGCCGCGGCCGACGCCGTCGGGATCGACCTCGACACCGCCGTCGCCGGGCTGGAGGCGCTGGCCGGCGTGCCCGGCCGCTTCGAGCGGGTGGACGCCGGCCAGCCGTTCACCGTGCTGGTCGACTACGCCCACACCCCGGACTCGCTGGACAACCTGCTCCGGGCGGCCAGGGCGGTCACCGGCGGGCGGGTGATCCTGGTCTTCGGCTGCGGCGGCGACCGCGACCGGGCCAAGCGGCCGCTCATGGGGGAGATCGCCGGGCGGCTGGCCGATGTGGCCATCGTCACCTCCGACAACCCCCGCTCCGAGCCTCCCGAGGCGATCGTCGACCAGGTCGCCGAGGGCGTGGCCCGCGGCGCCGGCGCGCGCGGGTTCCAGATCGAGATCGACCGCCGCGCCGCCATCCGGGCCGCCCTGGCCATGGCCGGGCCGGGTGACGCCGTGCTGCTCGCCGGCAAGGGCCACGAGCAGGGTCAGGAGTTCGCCGGCGGCCGCAAGGTCCCGTTCGACGACCGGGTGGTCGCCGCCCAGGAGCTGCGGGCGCTGCAGGGAGCTCCCCGGCCGGCGGGGGGGACCCGATGATCCCGTTCACCCTGGACGAGATCGGCGGGGTGACGGGTGGGCGGCTGGTCGACGGCGACCCGGCCGCGACCGTCACCGGGGTCGCGGTCGACTCCCGCGAGGTCCGGCCGGGCGACCTGTTCGTCGCCCTGCCGGGCAGCCGCACCGACGGCAGCCTGTTCGCGGTCGCCGCCTGGCAGGCCGGCGCGGTCGCCACCATGGCCCCGGCGGGCACGGTCTTCGCCGGGCCCCGGGTCGAGGTCGCCGACCCGCTGGCCGCCCTGGCCGCCCTCGGCACCGCGGTCAGGGACCGGTCGGCGGCGACGGTGGTGGCGGTCACCGGGTCCAACGGCAAGACCACCACCAAGGACCTGCTGGCGGCGGCGTTGGCCACCCGCCTGCGCACGGTGGCCAACCGGGCGTCGTTCAACAACGAGGTCGGTCTGCCCCTGACGCTGACCCGGATCGAGCCCGACACCCAGGCGGTGGTGGTCGAGATGGGCGCCCGCGGGCCCGGCCACATCGCCGCCCTGGCCCGCCTGGCCCGGCCCGGCGTCGGCGTCGTCCTCAACGTCGGCGAGTCCCACCTGGGGATGTTCGGGTCCAGAGGGGCGATCGCCAAGGCCAAAGCCGAGCTGGTCGAGGCCCTGCCGGCCGACGGCACCGCCGTCCTGAACGCCGACGACCCCCAGGTGGCCGCCATGGCCGACCAGACCGTGGCCCAGGTGGTCCGGTTCGGCCTCGGCCCGACCGCCGCCGTGCGGGCCGGCGGCGTCGAGCTTGACGGCGACGGCGCCGCCCGGTTCCTGCTCACGACGCCGGCCGGGACCGCCCCGACCGTCCTGCCCGCGCCCGGCGAGCACCTGGTCGGCTGCGCCCTGGCCGCGGCCGCCGTCGCGCACGTCCTCGGGGTCGGGCCGGCCGAGGTCGCCGCCGGGCTGGCCGGGGCCAAGCTCTCGCCGATGCGCATGCAGGTCGTGCGCCGGCCCGACGGGCTGACCATCGTCAACGACGCCTACAACGCCAACCCGTCGTCGATGGCGGCGGCCCTCAAGACGCTGGCCGCGCTCGGCCGGCCGGGCGGGCGCACCGTTGCCGTGCTCGGCGAGATGGCCGAGCTGGGGCCGGGCGCGGCCGACGAGCACGACCGCATCGGCCGGCTGGCCACCCGGCTGGGCATCGACCGCCTGGTCGGGGTGGGGGCGCTCGGCCGGGTGCTGGTCAACGCGGCCCGAATGGAAGGCATGTGGCCCGAGGAGGCCGAGTGGGTCGCCGACCCCGAGGCCGCCGTCGCCCTGCTGACCCCGACCCTCGGCCCGGCCGACGTCGTCCTGGTCAAGGCGAGCCGGGTGGTGGCCCTCGACACCGTCGCCGACGCGCTCCTGCAGCCACGGCCGGGGGGTCCGGGGGGCTCAGGCAGCGGAGCGGTAGCCCCCCGGTGGGACGGGCACTGAGGTGGTCGGCATCCTGATCGCGGCTGCCGTCGCCCTCGCCCTCGGGCTGGTGGGGACCCCGCTGGCCATCCGGACCTTCCGCCGCCGCGGCCTCGGGCAGCTGATCCAGATCGACCTGCCCGACGCCCACCAGACCAAGCGCGGAACCCCGACCATGGGCGGGGCGGTGATCATCTTCGGCGCCGTCGCCGGCTATCTGGTGGTCCACCTGTTCAGCCGCGGCCGGGTCCCGTTCACCCCGGCCGGGGTGCTGGTGGTGCTGACCATGGTGCTGCTCGGCACCGTCGGCTTCGTCGACGACTACCTGAAGATCCGCAACCAGCGCAGCCTCGGCCTGACCAAGACGGCCAAGTTCGCCGGCCAGGCGCTGGCCGCGATCATCCTCGGCGTCGGCGCCTGGTACTGGGCCGACGCCTTCAGGGGCATCTCCTTCATCCGCCCCCTCGGCGGCACCGAGCTGCACCTGATCCTGTTCCTGATCTGGGTGTTCCTGCTGGTGTCGGCCACCTCCAACGGGGTCAACCTGACCGACGGCATGGACGGGCTGGCCTCGGGGTCGACGGTGCTGGTGGTCAGCGCCTACGTGGTGATCGGGTTCTGGCAGTTCCGCCACCTGTGCGGGACACCGCTGGACACCCCCGGCTGCTACCGCTTCCCGGCCGGTGAGTCGCCCCAGGACCTGGCCATCGTCGCCGCCGCGATGATGGGGGCGACCGCCGGGTTCCTATGGTGGAACGCCCCCCCGGCCCGCATCTTCATGGGCGACACCGGCTCCCTGGCCCTGGGGGGCACGCTGGCCGCCCTCGCCCTGTTCACCAACACCCAGCTGCTGCTGGCCGTGCTCGGCGGGCTGTACGTGGTCGAGACCCTCTCGGTCATCCTCCAGGTCGCCTCGTTCCGGCTGCTCCACCGGCGGGTGTTCAAGATGGCCCCGATCCACCTGCACTTCGAGCTGTCGGAATGGCCGGAGTTCACCGTGATCGTCCGCTTCTGGATCCTGGCCGGGCT
Source organism: Actinomycetes bacterium (assembly GCA_035490035.1). Lineage (GTDB taxonomy): Bacteria > Actinomycetota > CALGFH01 > CALGFH01 > CALGFH01 > CALGFH01. The sequence continues at coordinate 2,717 of DATHIG010000055.1, read as the reverse complement.
GGCCGTCGCCTTCGGGCTCGGGCTGTTCTACGCCGAGTTCCTCGCCGCCGGAGGCACCGGTGGCTAGCCACGGGCCTCCGGCGGCCTGGCCGGTGCGCTGCCGGCCGGAATGGTTCGCCGGGCTGCCCGTGCTGGTCGCCGGGCTCGGCCGCTCCGGGCGGTCGGCCGCCCGCCATCTCGCCGAGGCCGGGGCCGACGTGCTCGCCTGCGACGACGCCCCCGAGGTGGACGCCGGTGAGCTGGCCGCCTTCGGGGTCAAGACCTACCTCGGGCCGGGCGGCCCCGAGCTGCTCGACGGCCGCGCCCTGCTGGTCGTCGCCCCCGGCCTGCCCGAGGCCCACCCGCTGATCAAGGCCGCGCGGCAGCGCGGGGTCCCGGTCTGGAGCGAGATCGAGCTGGCGGCACGGGTGGCGACCATGCCGCTGGTCGGGGTGACCGGCACCAACGGCAAGACCACCACCACCGAGCTGGCCGCGGCCATGCTGACCGCGTCGGGCCTGCACGCCGTGGCCGCCGGCAACGTCGGGCTGCCCCTGATCGAGGCCGTGCTGGATCGCCACCCGCCCGAGGCGGTGGTGGTCGAGCTGTCCAGCTTCCAGCTCCGCTTCACCTGGACCCTGCACCTGCACGCCGGGGCCTGGCTCAACTTCGCCCCCGACCACCTCGACTGGCATCCCGACCTGGCCGCCTACGCCGAGGCCAAGGCGACCATCTGGGCCAACCAGGGGCCAGACGACTGGTCGCTGTACGCCGCCGACGACCCGGTGGTCGCCGCCCACGGGCAGCGCGCGCCCGGTACCGGGGTGCCGTTCACCGTCGGGCTCCCCGCCCCTGGCGGGCTCGGCCTCGAGGCCGGCGTCGCCCTGTCCCGCATCCCCGGCCACGACGGCGGCCTGTGGCGGGCGGCCGCCCTGCGCCTCCCAGGGCGCCACAACCTGGCCAACGCCATCGCCGCCTCGGGCGTCGCCCTCGCCCTCGGCGCCCACCCGGCCGGCATGGCCAGGGCGGTGGCCGCCTTCCGGCCCGGGCCGCACCGGCTGGCAACGGTCGGCGAGGTCCGGGGGGTCGCGTTCGTGAACGACTCCAAGGCCACCAACCCGCACGCCGCCGCCCGTGCCCTTGCCGCCTTCCCGCGGGTCGTCTGGATCGCCGGCGGTCGCAACAAGGGCCTGAGCTTCGAGCAGCTGGTCGACGACGCCCTGGACCGGCTGGTCGGGGTGGTGCTGGTCGGCGAGGCGGCCGACGAGCTGGCCGCAGCCCTCGAGCTGGCCGGCTACCCGGGGCCGGTGGTGCGGGCCGCCTCCATCGGGGAGGCGGTGACGGTCGGGTTCGGCCTGGCCGACCCGGGCGACACCGTGCTGCTCGCCCCGGCCTGCGCCAGCCACGACATGTTCTCCGGCTACGCCGAACGGGGACTGGCGTTCGAGGCCGCCGTCGGGCGTCTCGCCGCCCGCCACCACCCGGAAGGCGGTGGCCATGGCGGTGCGTGACGCCCGCCGGCCGGCCAGGGCGGCCAGGCCGCTGCTGGGCGCCGGCTCCACCTACTGGCTGCTGCTCGCGGTCGCCGCCGCGCTGCTGGTGATCGGGGTGGTCATGGTGCTGTCGGCCTCCTCGGTGTTCGCCTTCGCCAAGCACAACGACTCCTACGCCTACTTCAAGCGCCAGCTGCTCTGGGTGGTCGGCGGGGTCATGGTGATGCTGGTGGTCAGCCGGATCGACTACCGGCTCTGGCGCCGGCTGGGCACGCCGCTGCTGGTGGTGGCCACCGCCGGCCTGGTGTTCGTGCTCATCCACCCCGGGGCGGTGTCGGCCTACGGGTCCACCCGCTGGATCTCGGTCGGCGCCGGGGTCAGCGTCCAGCCGGCCGAGCTGGCCAAGCTCGCCCTGCTGCTGTTCTCGGCCGACGTGCTCACCCGCAAGGCCCGCCTGCTCGGCGACGTCCGCCACCTGCTGGTGCCGGTGCTGCCGCTGACCATGCTGCTGGCCGCCCTGGTGCTGCTGGAGCCCGACCTCGGCACCACCCTGCTGCTGTGCGCGATCGCCTTCGGGATGCTGTTCGTCGCCGGCGCCCCGATGCTGCTGCTCGGCGGGATCGGGTCGCTCGGCCTGGCCGCCGGCATGGGCCTGATCATGAGCGCCGACTACCGGCGGTCGCGGTTCCTGTCGTTCATGGACCCCACCGCCGACCCGCAGAACGGCGGCTACCAGTTCATCCAGGGGCGCCTGGCCCTCGGCTCGGGCGGCCTGCTCGGGGTCGGCCTTGGGGCGGGACGGCAGAAGTGGTCCTATGTGCCCAACGCCCACACCGACTTCATCTTCGCCATCATCGGGGAGGAGCTCGGCCTGCTCGGCACCCTCTCGATCCTGCTGCTGTTCGTCGCCTTCGCCTACGGCGGCGTCCGGGTCGCCCAGCGCGCCCCCGACCCCTTCGGCCGCTACCTGGCCGGCGGCATCACCATCTGGATCGTCGTCCAGGCCCTGGTCAACATCGGCGCGGTGGTCGGCGTGCTGCCGATCACCGGCGTGCCCCTGCCGCTGGTCTCCTTCGGCGGGTCCAGCATGCTGGTGCTGCTGGCGGCCACCGGGATGCTGCTCAACGTGGCCAGGCACGAGGTCTGGACGGTGCGCCCTGCGGTGATCGCGACCACGGCCGCGGCCGAGCGCCGGGGGCGGCGGGCCGCCGGTCGGGCCCCGTCCCGCCCGGCCAGGGGACGCCC
>DATHIG010000054.1:0-4722 GCA_035490035.1 Actinomycetes bacterium | reverse complement strand
GGCCGAGCGCGTCGAAGTCGACCTTGAGCAGCCGGTCGATCACCGTCGGGAGTGTCCGCAGCTCGTTGTAGAACGGGACGACAACCGACAGCTTCATGGACATCTCCTCCCCATTCCGCAGCAGCCGGCAAAGTACCACGTCGCGGCAGTCATCAGGAGAGGGAGTCGTCGCCCACTGAGCGTCCCTTGAGCTTTTAGTCATCGAGCAGGGGGACACCGAACGTCGGCGGGAAGCCGGCCCGCAGCGCCTCTCCGGCGCCCTGGCAGGCCAGCACCCGCAACCGGGAGTGGTCGAGGCCGGCCGGTGGCGGGCCGGCGGCCAGCAGCGAGCCGGCCTGGTCGGGGTCGAGCACGGCCACCGCCACCCGCTCGTCGGCCACCCGCTTCCAGAACCGGGCCGGCTGGACGTCCCTGGCCAGCACCACCCCGGCGCCGGTGGTGAACGGCGCCAGCAGCCCGGCCACCGCGCCGGCCAGCGACAGCAGCGGCAGGGCGGACAGCATCCGGTCGCCGTCGTTCAGCCCGGTCCGGGCGGCCAGCCCCGCCGCCCGGCCGAGCAGCTCGGCCATGGTCGCCGCCCCGGCGGGCCGGGGGTCCGACCCCTCGAAGCCGCCGGCTGGCCCGGGGTCCGACCCGTCCAAGGTGCCGGCTGGCCCGGGGTCCGACCCCTCCGAGGTGCCGGCCGGCCCGGGGCCCGACCCGTCCTGGGCGCCGGCATGCCCACCGGGACCGGCGGCGATGGTGAGGGCCTGGCCGTCGGGGTCGGGGCCGCCGGCGAACACGTCGCCCATGCTCGGCACGACCCGGGTGAAGTTCAGCGCCTTGCCCAGGTCGTGCTGGCTGCGCCCGAGCAGGTCGGCGGTGAGGGCGACCACCATGGTCCCGTCCGTTTCGGCGAGCGCGGCCCCGACGGTGGCCAGGTGCTCCTCGGGCACGAACGCCGCCACCAGCCCCCCGGGCGGGGGGGATGGGTCGGGGCCCGGGTCGAGGGCCACCACCCGGGCGCCGGCCCGCCAGCAGGCGGCGAGCACCACCGGCGCCTGCCAGTGGTCGACCATCACGGCGCCGACCCGGTCGCCCGGCTCGACCCCGAGCTCGTCGACCAGGAGGTTGGCCGTCTTGGCGACCCAGTTGTCGAAGGTCTTGAACGACAGCTCGACCCGCTCGTCCCGGCGGTCGGCGTACCAGGTGATGAACGGCTTGTCGCCGTAGCGCCCGATCTGGCGCTCGGCGGCGACGTTGAAGCTGTCGAACGCGGCGCCCGAGGTGTTCACGGAGGCGCATGCTAGGCTCTTCCAATTCTCAGGGCCAAATCCCTCCGCCGCGGAGCAGGAGCTCGCACAGATCGTGACCGACCGCAAGGCGAGCACGTTTCCGGGGTCGAGCGACCGGTGGGCCAACCTGGAGTCACTGGGCCGCGCGGCGGGCGACCCGTCGCGCAGGTCGCCGCGGCAGCGGCGGAAGCCCAAGCCGCCGATGAGCCGGCGCCGCAACCTTATGCGGACGCTGGCCGTCGCCGTGGCCGTGGTGGTGATCGTGGGCGCCGTCGGCGCCATTGTCGGCTACCGCTATGCCGACAAGCTGGTCGGCAAGGGCCAGCGGCGGGTCGCCAACCTGACCCCGGCCGGGTCGGGCAGGCCGATGAACATCCTGCTGGTCGGTTCCGACTCCCGCGCCGGCCTGAGCCGCCGGCAGCTCGGCAAGATCCAGACCGTGGAGGTGGCCGGCCGCCGCACCGACACGATCATCGTCCTGCACGTCAGCCCGGCCCGGGAGAAGGCGGTGATGGTCTCGCTGCCGCGTGATCTACGAGCCACCGTCAACGGCCAGACCAACAGGATCAACGCCGCCTTCGCGTTCGGGGGCGCCGACCTGCTGGTCAAGACCGTCCAGCAGACGACCGGGCTGCCCATCCACCACTACGCCGAGATCGACTTCGCCGGCTTCCTCAAGGTCGTCGACGCCGTCGGCGGGGTCCGGCTGTGCAACCGCACCAAGCGCCAGCTGGACGACAGCTTCGCCAACCTCCACATGCCGCCCGGGTGCCAGCAGATGAACGGCATCAAGGCGCTGGCCTTCGTCCGGGCCAGGCACATCGACTCCGACTTCGGCCGCATCGGCCGCCAGCAGGAGTTCCTGCGGGCGGTGATGGACAAGGTGGCCAGCAAGGGCAACCTGGTCAACCTGCCGAAGCTGTTCGGCATCGCCGACATCGCCTCCGACCACATCCAGACCGACGACACCCTGCGCACCGGCGAGGCGATCGGGCTGGCCCGGCGGCTGCGCAAGCTCGACCCGGCAACCGTTGACATGCGGGTCTACCCGAGCGTGGCCAGCCCACCGCGCTGCGCCGGCTGCGCCGCGTTCGTCGACCCGCTGCCCGAGGCGGCCATCCTGATGCGGGCGCTGGCCCGCGACGCGGCCCGGCTGCCCCCGGTCGGCCTGCCCGGCGGCAAGGGGGTGTCGCTGGCCAGCACGCGGGTGACGGTCCTCAACGGCGGCGGCGTGCCCGGCGCCGCGGCCAGGGCCGCCGCCGACCTGCGCCGCATCGGCGTCCAGGTGGCCGGTACCGGCAACGCCCCCAAGCCGACCGGGACGGCCTCCACCCTCGCCTACCCGCCGGCGCTGGAGCAGCAGGCCCAGCTGCTCCGCTCCGTCCTCGACGGCCGGGTCAAGCTGGTCAAGCGCAACACCGGCAGCGGCCTGGTCCTCACCGTCGGCTCCGGGTTCCGCCTCGGGTAGGCTCTAGCGCGTCAGCGCGACCGACCAGGAGCGGGAGCTTGCCGCCATGCGCTTCTTCGTGACCGGTGGGGCCGGGTTCATCGGCTCCAACTACGTTCGTCACCTGCTCGCCACCGACCAGGAGGCGCAGGTCACCAACTTCGACAAGCTCACCTACGCCGGCAACCGGGCCAGCGTGGCCGACCTGGAGGGTGACCCCCGCTACCAGTTCGTGCAGGGCGACATCTGCGACCCCGACCTGGTCGGGCAGGTCCTGCCCGGCCACGACGTGGTGGTCAACTTCGCCGCCGAGACCCACGTCGACCGCTCCATCGTCGAGCCGCTGGAGGCGGTCAGGACCAACACCGTCGGGGTGGCCGCCCTGGCCGAGGCGGCCCGCGTGGCCGGGGCCGGGCGGTTCCTGCAGGTCGGCACCGACGAGGAATACGGCACCATCAGCGACGGGTCGTTCGCCGAGAGCGACCGGCTGGAGCCGTCGTCGCCCTACTCGGCCGGGAAGGCCGGCGGGTCCCTGGTCGCGCTGGCGTATGCCGCCACCCACAAGCTGGACGTGGTGGTGACCCGCTGCACCAACAACTACGGGCCCTACCAGTTCCCCGAGAAGGTCATCCCGCTGTTCGTCACCAACCTGATGGACGGGCACAAGGTGCCGCTGTACGGCAGCGGCGGCAACATCCGCGACTGGCTGTACGTGCTCGACCACTGCAGCGCGATCGACCTGGTGCTGCGGCGCGGCCAGGCCGGCGGCATCTACAACATCGGGGGCGGCAACGAGGTCACCAACCTGGAGCTGACCCGGCGCATCCTGGCCGCCTTCGGGGCCGGCGAGGAGATGATCGAGTACGTGCCCGACCGGCCCGGCCACGACTGGCGCTACTCGCTGGACGCGACCAGGGTGCGCGAGCTCGGCTGGGCTCCGGCCCACGACTTCGACCAGGGCCTGGCCGAGACCATCGCCTGGTACCGGGAGCACGAGTCCTGGTGGCGCCCGATGAAGCCGGCCGGGGCCTCCCGCACCCTCGACCACGGCCGCGGCCCGGTGGTCCGGCCGGAGGGGTCCGGGGAGCCCAGAGGCGGTGCCCCGGTGCACCGGGGTGCCCCGTGAGGGTCCTGGTCGCCGGGGCCGGCGGGCAGGTCGGCCGCGAGCTGGAGGCCGCCTTCGGGGACGCCAAGGAGCTGATCGCCCTCGACCGGGCCGGGTTGGACATCACCAGCTGGCCGGCGGTGGCCGACACCATTGCCGAGCTCGCTCCCGACCTGGTCGTGAACGCGGCCGCCTGGACCGACGTCGACGGCTGCCAGGCCGACCCGGACCGGGCCTGGCGGGCCAACTGCCTCGGCCCGCGCCACCTGGCCCTGGCCTGCCGCGAGGTCGACGCCGAGCTGGTCCACCTGTCCACCGACTACGTGTTCGACGGCACGGCCGCGGCCGACCGGCCCGACGGCTACGGCGAGTACGACGCGCCGGCCCCGGCCAGCGTCTACGGCCGCTCCAAGCTGGCCGGCGAGCAGGCCGTGCGTGCGGTCTGGGGCCGCGGCTACATCGTGCGGACGGCCTGGGTCTACGGGGCCGGCGGCCGCAACTTCGTGGCCACCATTCTGCGGCTGGCCGCCGAGCGGGAGACCCTCCGGGTGGTCGACGACCAGGTGGGCAGCCCGACCTGGGCGGCCGACCTGGCCGGCGGGGTGCGGGCCCTGGTCCGCACCGGCCAGCACGGCACCTACCACCTGACCAACCAGGGCGCCTGCTCGTGGTTCCAGTTCGCGCGGGCCATCCTGGCCGGCACCGGCCAGGATCCCGACCGGGTCCAGCCGACCACCACGGCCGAGTTCCCGCGCCCGGCCCTCCGCCCGGGCTGGTCGGTGTTGGACACCCGCCAGGCCCGCCTGGCCGGGGTCACCCTGCGGCCGTGGGAGGACGCCCTGGCCGCCTTCCTGGCCGAGACGAAGGGGACGCTCTGGGGTACGGGCGGCTGATCC
>DATHIG010000053.1:0-2087 GCA_035490035.1 Actinomycetes bacterium | reverse complement strand
AATCGATGACCAAGGCCGTCACGGCGGTCGCGGCACTGCGACTGGTCGAGGTCGGACGCCTGAGCCTCGACGACCCGGTGGAACGGTGGCTGCCCGAACTGGCGGATCGACAGGTGCTGAAGAGTCCCACCGCCGATCTGGCCGACACATCACCGGCCGTTCGGGCGATCACGCTGCGGCATTTGCTGACCAACACCTCCGGCTACGGCATGGTGCTGACAGAGTGTCCGCTGCAGCGGGCGATGGTTGACAGCGAAATCGAAGCTGGCGTCGACCCCGTGACGTTCGGGGCCGACGAGTGGCTCGCCCGGCTGGCGGCACTGCCCCTGGCCTTCCAGCCGGGCGAGGGCTGGCGCTACCACCACTCCTTCGGCATCCTCGGAATCCTGATCGCTCGAGTGGCCGGCCGGCCGTTGCAGGATCACCTGGCCGACGACCTGCTCGGACCCCTCGGCCTCCGCGACACCGGACTGTGGGTGTCCGCAGGCAGCGTCGCCCGGCTGCCGGCCAGCTACCGGCACACCGACTCCGGTCTGGTGGAACTCGAACCGGCCGCCGGTGGCTTCTACGCCGGGCACCCGCCGTTCGACGTGAGTCACGCCGAGCTCGTCTCGACAGTGCGCGACTACACCCGCTTCGCCCGGATGTTGGCCGACGGCGGCCGGTTCGAGGGGCGGCAGATCGTGTCGGAGGAGCACCTCCGGCTGATGACCAGCGACCAGGTGCCGGCTATGGCCAAGACGCCGGACAGCTTCTTCCCGGGCTTTTGGGACGGTACCGGCTGGGGCTTCGGCGTCGGTGTCGACACCGAGGGCGGGCGGGCCGGCCGCTACGGGTGGTCCGGCGGACTGGGCACCAACTTCTTCGTCGACCCTGACGGCACCGTAGGTGTCCTGCTGACCCAGGTAGAGATGGGCGAACGGATGCAGATCCTGCTTGACGAGTTCCAAGCCCTGCCTGAAGCAGCATGACGCTCGAAGACGTCGGACCAGACAACTGGCGCCATTGCGCGGCGCTAGAGGTCGAAATGACGCTGCTCATCTACTGCTCCTCGAGTCACCACCAGCACTCGGGCTGGCCTGCCGCCGCGAGAGGACGATCAGGTTCTGCGGACGTTGCCGATCCGGCTGACCATCTCAGGGTCGCGGTGGTCGAAGAACAGCGAGGCGCCGGTGTCCATCGCGGCGATGCGACCCATCTCCTCGTCGGTGAGCTGGAAGTCGAAGACATCCAGGTTCTCGGCCATCCGCTCCGGCCGGACCGACTTCAGGTTGGCGGCGACCTGCCGCTGGATGAGCCACCGCAGCACCACCTGGGCCACCGACTTGTGGTGGGCGGCGCCGATCTGGCTGACGGTCGGGTCCGAGAACAGGTTGTTGCGGCCCTCGGCGAACGGGCCCCAGGACTCCAGCTGGACGCCGCGCTCGCGCATCAGCTGCTGGTAGTCCTGCCGCTGGAAGAACGGGTGGGTCTCGACCTGGTTGACCGCGGGAGTGACCTCGTTGTGGTCGATCAGGTCGACCAGCCGGTCGGGGTAGAAGTTGGAGACCCCGATCGCCTTGACCAGCCCCTGCTGGTACAGGTCCTGCATGGCCCGCCAGGCGCTGTAGTAGTCCCCGAAGGGCTGGTGGATCAGGTACAGGTCGAGGTAGTCGAGGCCGAGTCGGGTCAGCGACTGCTCGAAGGCTCGCTTGGCGCCGTCCTCGCCGCCGTCTTGGACCCACAGCTTGGTGGTGACAAACAGCTCGTCCCGGGGGATGCCGCTGGTGGCGATGGCTCGGCCGACGGCCGCTTCGTTCTGGTAGGCCTCCGCGGTGTCGAGGTGGCGGTAGCCGGTGGCGAGGGCGTCGGTGGCGGCCTGCTCGGTCTGGTCGGGAGGGATTTGGAAGACGCCGAACCCGAGGATCGGCATCTGGACGCCATTGTTGAGGGTGACGTGGCGGCTCTGGGTGGGCATGGTGGCTGACCTCCTATCTTGATTGGATGCGTCGTGGTGGATGCGGGTGGAGGGCTGTGCTGGCTCAGCCTGTCCCTTCGTGCGGTTGGGTTGTGCGGGTGGACGTCAGGTTGTGGCTTCGGCCTTGATC
>DATHIG010000052.1:0-13244 GCA_035490035.1 Actinomycetes bacterium | reverse complement strand
GCAGGAGGTGAGCAGCTTGTCGAGGGTCTTGTCGGGCTCCTGCTCGAAGATGACGCCGGGCGAGCGGACCAGCTGCGAGGTCACGACGCGCTCGGTGCCGTTGATGATGAAGGTGCCCTGGTCGGTCATGACCGGGAAGTCGCCCATGAAGACCGACTGGGACTTGATCTCGCCGGTGGTCCGGTTCTGGAACTCGGCCTGGACGTGGAGCTTGCGAGAGTAGGTGTTGTCTCGCTCCCGACACTCCTCGACGGAATGCTCGGGCTCCTCGAAGCGGTGCTCCCCGAAGGTGAGCGCCATCTGGCCGGTGAAGTCTTCGATGGGGCTGATCTCGTCGAAGGTCTCACGGAGACCGTCGGTGATCAGCCATTCGAAGGACTGGCGCTGGATGGCGATGAGATCGGGGATGGGGAGGATCTCGGGGATCTTGCCGAAGGAGAGTCGTAGGGAGGTCGAGGTACGCGGGTCGCTCAACAGGCGTCCCTCCCCTTTCGCGGGAAGCAGGTGTGGAAGCGGGTGTTGCGGCGGCTGGGCACGCCAAAGCCCGGGGTGGCTTGGTCGAAGGCGCGCGAAGACATGCGAAGGAGCAGTGTAGCGCGGTCCCTACACTGCCGTCAACGTCGAACTGAGGGTCTGCGTGGGCACCTCACTTCGTCTTGTCCGACCGAGTTTGCCGCCGACGACCAGCAGTGTCAAGGGACAACTACTGAGAGTGGACAGCAGGAACGCGTTACGTGAGGGAAGGGCAGGGAAGAGCTTGGTGCCGCCTGCGGCGGCGACTCCAATCCATTCCGCCCGGCAGATTCGCCGGGCGGCTACTTCAGCTCGACGCTGGCGCCCGCCCCCTCCAGCTGGGCCTTGGCCTTGTCGGCCTGCTCCTTGGGCACGCGCTCGAGCACCGGCTTGGGCGCGGAGTCGACCAGGTCCTTGGCCTCCTTGAGGCCCAGGCTGGTCAGGGAACGAACCTCCTTGATGACCTGGATCTTCTTCTCGCCGGCGCCGATCAGGACGACGTCGAACTCGGTCTGCTCCTCGGCCTCCTCGGCCTGGGCGGCGCCGGCCCCGGCGGGCCCGGCGGCCGCCACGGCCACGGGGGCCGCGGCCGAGACGTTGAAGGTCTCCTCGAACTGCTTCACGAACTCCGACAGCTCCAGGAGGGTCATCTCCTTGAAGGCGTCCAGGAGGTCGTCGGTGGACAGCTTGGCCATGGCTGGCACTCCTATTCTTCGGTCGTGGTCGTGTCGGCGGGCGGGGCGTCCTGGGCCTCGGACTCCGCGGACGCTTCCGTTTGATCCACCGGGGCACCCCCCTGGTGTTCCCCTGGCCCCTCCGTCTTGTCGCGGAGGGCGGCGGTCATGGTCGCCACCTGCCGGAGCGGGGCGGCGAGCAGGCTAACGGTCTGCTGGGCGGAGGCCTGGAGCAACCCGGCCAGCCGGGCCAGCAGGACCTCGCGCGACTCGAGGGTGGCCAGCCGGCGGACCTCGTCGGCGGCCAGCACCTTGCCGTCCAGCACCCCGCCCTTGACGATCAGCGCCGGATGGGTGCGGGCGAAGTCGGCCAGGTCCTTGGCCGCCTGGACGGGGTCGCCGTGGATGAAGGCCACCGCCGTCGGGCCCTGGAGCAGCGGCACCAGGTCCTCGTAGCCCGCCTCGCGCACGGCGATGCTGGTCAGAGTGTTCTTGAGCACCCGGTACTCGGTCGACGACCCGCGCAGCGACGCGCGCAGCTCGCCCAGCTCCGCGACCTTGAGGCCCCGGTACTCGGTGAGCAGCGCGGCCACCGAGCCTTCCAGGCGTCCCTTGATGGCCTCGACCTCGGCGACGTTGCTCGCGTTCGGCACGGCCTCACCTCCACCAAATAAGAACGGACGGTCCAGGAGACCGTCCGTCTGGCGCATGCCACGCGTGGAGGCACCAACCAAGGTGCTCGCCTGCGCCGGCGCCCCGGGGGGCCTTCGTGCCATGCGGCAACCGGACGGTCTCTGGCGCGCGCACTGTAGCACAGGGGGGCTGTGGACAGCCGCGAGCAAGATCGAGGCCGTATCCCTATGTTGCTCGCGAGCGCCTTGCTGTCATAGGGTCCGAAGCCGTCGATCTCGTCACAGTTGACGATCGCAGCATCAGAAGGGGGATGTCGATGGCCACGCCGGTCATCATCAGCCTGCTCGTCGGCCTCGTCGCTGGCGGAGCATTCATGGCCATGTGGGCGGCCAACCGCATCGAGGAGGAGGGCGTCAGGCAGTTCGACCGCGGGTTCGAGCGCGGTCGCTGGCTGACCGACATCAGCGTCGCCACGGCGATCGAGGACCAGGACCGAGCCCGCCGGGTCGGCCTGCTCGTCGCCGGCGCCCGCCAGCTCAGCGGTCCGACCGCCGCCAGGCCACCCGGTCAGGAGCCCCGCCCGTCGCTGCTCGTGATTCCCTGAGGAGGGGACCATGCCGCCCGACCCGTTCGTCGTCGCCACCCTGGTGGTGCTGGCGGTCATCGCCACCCCCCTGACCGCCGACGTGCGGCGCCGCCGGGTCGCCCGCCGGTTCGACGCGGTCTACGAACGCAACCTCCTCCGCCGAACCGGCCGCGGCTAGGGCGGCCCACCGCCCACCGCCGCCCCGGCCGGGAGGCCGTTGCGGGATGGCTCCGCCGGCCAGCACGAGAGGCCGTGGGGCGGGCCACCGCCGCCGTCGCCGCACCCGGAGGCCGGTGCTAGACGGCTCCGCCGGCCAGGACAGGGTCGGCGACCCGCACCGCCATGACGCCGCTGGCCGGTGGGGTGAGCAGGCCCCTGGCGGCCAGGCGTCCCAGGGCCTCGTCGACGGCCAGGGTGTACGCCCAGGCCAGGAACGCGCCCTCGTCGTCGGCGCCGGGGACGCGGCGGCGCACCGGGTCGAGCGCCGGCAGGGCGTCCTCGACCAGGCGGACCACCGACCAGCCGAGCCCCTCGCAGAGCTCGCGCAGCGCCGGCTCGAGCGTCGCCGGCAGGGCTGGCGCGGCCTCCGGGTCGGCGGCGGCCAGCTGGAAGGCCGGCGCGCCCGGCCGGCCGAGGCGGACCAGGCTGCCCCGGCCCGGCAGGCCGGTGACCCGCGCGAACCAGGTGCCGGCGGCCCCGTCTCCCTCGGCCAGCCAGACGAAGGCGCTCCCGAACGGGGGTGCCGCGAGGCCCTGGCGACGCAGCAGGCGGCGGACCCCGAGGTCGAGCAGCAGCCCGCCGACGACCAGGAAGGCGGCGGCGCCCGGAGCGGGGCTGGCCATGGCGGCGTGCACCGGTTCGTACTCGACCTCGAGCCGGCTCCACTCGCCGGCCACCAGCCGGGCCATGGCCCGGCCGAGGTCGCCCGCGGTCTCCGCCACCGCCTTGGCCTGGGCGGCCTTGGCGACGGGGAAGCGCGGTCGGCCGTCGGCGGAGGCCAGCCCGGCCGCCTTCAGCGCCTCCAGCCGGTGCTGGCCGAGGCGGTCCAGCGGGGCGCCGTCGGCCACCGCCGACAGCAGCGCCCCGTGCACCGACGGGTCGACCAGCTCGCCGGGATCCAGCGCCGGCGGCACCGGCGCCCACCACCCCAGCTCCCAGACCGTCCGCGGCCTGTCGCGCATCGCCGGGCGGCCGTTCCGGCTAGGCGCTGGCGGCGGTCGGGACCAGGTTGCGGGTCACGCTCGGGTCGACCTTGATCCCAGGGCCCATCGAGGTGGCGATCGTGATGCTCTTGATGTACCGGCCCTTGGCCGCGGCCGGCTTGGCCCGCAGGATCTCGTCGATGACGGTCTGGTAGTTCTCGACCAGGGCCCGGGTCGGGAACGAGGTCTTGCCGAGGATCAGGTGGAGGTTGCCGTGGCGGTCCACCCGGTACTCGACCTTGCCGCCCTTGATGTCGGCCACCGCCCTGGCCACGTCGGGGGTGACGGTGCCGGCGCGCGGGTTGGGCATCAGGCCGCGGGGACCGAGGATGCGGCCCAGGCGGCCGACCTGGCCCATCATCTCGGGTACGGCGACCGCGGCGTCGAAGTCGAGGAAGCCGCCCTGGACCCGTTCCACCAGGTCCTTGCCGCCGACCACGTCGGCGCCGGCCTCCTCGGCCAGGCGGGCCGCCTCGCCCTCGGCGAACACGGCCACCCGGACGGTCTTGCCGGTGCCGTTGGGCAGCGAGACGGTGCCCCGCACCATCTGGTCGGCCCGGCGCGGGTCGACCCCGAGCCGGAAGGCGACCTCGACGGTGGCGTCGAACTTCGTCGGGTTGGTCTCCCGGGCGAGCTCGAGCGCCTCAACCGGGTGGTAGAGCCGGTTGCGGTCGACCTTGGCCGCCGCCTCGGCGAGCTTCTTTCCTGCCATTGGCTGTCCTCCTGTGGTCCACGGACCACCTCACCGGTGGCCCTCCCACGCCGGCCGCCCTGTCGGCGTCCGGCCCGGCCGGCGAACCTGCCGGCCGGAATCTAGTTCCAGGGTGTCACCGAAGGCGACTCCCAAGCAGCTCAGCTGGTGGCGAGCGTCAGCTCGCCACCGTAATGCCCATGGAGCGGGCGGTGCCCTCGACGATCTTCATGGCGCCTTCGATGTCGATGGCGTTGAGGTCGGGCATCTTGGTCTCGGCGATCTCCCGGACCTGGTTACGGGTGACCGTGCCGACCTTCTCGCGGTGCGGCTCGGCCGAGCCCTTGTCGACCCCGGCCGCCTTGCGCAGCAGCACCGCCGCCGGCGGGGTCTTGAGCACGAAGCTGAAGGTGCGGTCCTCGTAGATGGTGATCTCCACCGGGACCACGTTGCCGGTCTGGGCCTGGGTGGCCGCGTTGTACTGCTTGCAGAAGTCCATGATGTTCACGGCGTGAGGGCCGAGGGCCGTTCCCACCGGGGGCGCCGGGTTGGCCTGGCCGGCCGTGAGCTCGATCTTGAGGACCGCCGCCACGCGACGGCGGCGGCTTGGCTTGGGAGGCATGCTTGTCGTGGCTCCTTGAGGGTTAGAGCTTCTGAACCTGGTCGAAGGCGAGCTCGACCGGGGTCTCGCGGCCGAAGATCGAGACCAGCACCTTGAGCTTCTGCTGGTCGGCGTTGATCTCGGCGATGGAGCCGGGCAGCTGGGCGAACGGGCCGGAGGTGACGGTGACCGACTCGCCGACCTGCCATTCGACCCGCGGCTTGAGCTTCTCGACCGGCTTGGTCTCGAGGATCTTGGCGACTTCCTTCTCGGAGAGCGGGGTCGGCTTGGCACCGGAGCCGACGAAGCCGGTCACGCCGGGCGTGTTGCGCACCACGTACCAGGAGTCGTCGTCCAGGTACATGCGGACCAGCAGGTAGCCGGGGAAGACCTTGCGGGAGACGACCTGCTTCTTGCCGCCCTTGATCTCCATGACGTCTTCCATGGGGATGACGACCTCGAAGATCTTCTCCTCCATGTTCATCGAGGAGATGCGGCTCTCGAGGTTGGCCTTGACCTTGTTCTCGTAGCCGGCGTAGGTGTGGACGACGTACCAGTCTCCAAGGCTGAAGGCCGGTCCGCCGGTGGTGCCGGTTGCGGTGTCGGTGCTCATTGCGCTCCTGTCAGTCGCCGAAGACGGCGAACACGGCCTTGCCGAACAGCGTGTCCAGCCCGAAGATGACCGCGGTGATGACCGTCACGGCCACCAGCACGACCACCGTGTAGCCGGCGACGGTGCGCCGGTCGGGCCAGTTCACCTTCTTGAGCTCGGCCGTAACCTCGCTGCCGAAGGAGCCGACGCCGCGCAGCCGAGACCGGCGCGTACCCTGCTGGCCGTCCCGCCCGGTCTTCTGGCGCTCCAGCTGCTGCTTGCGCAGCTGCTGCAGGCGCGCCGGGTCCGCCGTCTTCTGCTGCCGGGCCATGGCCCGCTTGGTTTCCCTGTTCATCGCGAAGGCTTGCTCCTCACGCCAATGGCGCTGGTCGATCGTTGAGGGGCGGCAGGCCAGGAGGGACTCGAACCCCCAACCACCGGTTTTGGAGACCGGGACTCTACCAATTGAGCTACTGGCCTTGGGAGTGGGTGCCCCGAGCCTGAGCCCAAAGCCCAACGAGTATAGGAGTGTCCACCCGGCCTGGACAAGACACCCGGCGCCTCCAGGGTACCAGCCCGGGACCAGACGCCCGAGCGTGGGATCATGACCGGGTTCGAGCAGTCCGCGTTCGAAGGCGCGCCTGGAGTGGGGGGCGACGGCGCCTTCGGTCAGCTCAGCTGACCCGGGTAGAGCAGCGACAGCTCGTGGGGCCAGCTGGCCAGCAGGCGCAGCTCGTCGTCGGTGAGGGGACGCCCGGTGGCGGCGTTGGTGAGCTGGACCAGCTTGAAGACAAGGTCCTGGTCGCCGGGGGCGAGCTCGATGCCGAGGCCGTCGAGGACGTGGCGGAAGCCGGCCTTGCCGCCGTACTCGCCGGTCAGCACCACCCGGCCCTGGCGGGCGCTCCAGTCGTGCGGGAAGGGACCGAGGATCTCGTCGTCGTACAGCTCGTAGTTGTGGCGGTCCTTGAGCGCGCCGTCGGCGTGGATGCCGGACTCGTGGGCGAAGGCGTTGGCCCCGACCCCTGGCTGGCCGAGCGGCAGCGGCCGGCCCAGGGCGCCGGCCGCCCACAGGGCGAAGCGCCGGGCCCAGGTGAGGTCAAGGGCGTCGCGCTCGACCCGGTCGGCGACGCCGAGGCCGTGCCGGAAGGCGAGGATGCAGGAGAGCAGGTCGGCGTTGCCGGCCCGCTCGCCGATGCCGTTGACGCAGGTGTTCACCCAGGCGTCCTGGCCGGCGTCCAGGTCGCCGAGGGCGCCGGCGACGGAGTTGGCGACAGCCAAGCCGAGGTCGTTGTGGCAGTGGGTCTCGACCGGGATGCCGACGGTGGCGGCGAGGCTGGCGAACCGTTCCCGGATGCGCCAGGGCGTGTCGCCGCCGATGGTGTCGCAATAGCGGACCCGGTCGGCTCCGGCCTCCCTGGCCGCGATGGCGAACTCGGCCAGGTAGCCGTCGTCGGTCCGTGAGCCGTCCTCGGCGTTGACCCCGACGGTCACCACCCCGGCCGCCTTGGCCGTCCTGGTCGCGGCGGCCATCTGCTCCAGCACGGCCGTCCGGTCCAGCTTGCCCCGGAGCTTGTTGCGGATCATCTGGTCGGAGGTGGAGATCGAGAGGTTGAGATGCTCGAGGCCCAGGGGCAGGGAGGCCTCGACGTCGCCGGGGACAGCCCTGGCCCAGCCGGAGATCCGGAGGTCCCCGAGCGCTCCCGCCTTGGCCAGGGCCAGGTTGGCCCGCAGGTAGGGGGCCTCGTGGAACAGGAAGGGGAAGCCGGCCTCGGACTGGGCCACGCCGAGCCTGCCCAGGTAGAAGTTGACCATCGTCTTGCCGAACTTCGACAGGTTGACCCTGGCCGTCTGGACACCGTCACGGTTGGTCACGTCGAGCAAGTGGATCCGTGGCATGGGCGTGCCTCTCTTCGAGCTTGCTTGCCCTCTCAGATTGACAGCCGTTGGAGTTGTTCTCAATATTGATCAACATGAGTACGGAGCGGAGCCAGGGTCGGTTGACGACCGCGGAGGCGGCTGCGCGGCTGGGGGTCAAGCCGGCGACGCTGTATGCGTATGTGAGCCGCGGGCTGCTCGACCGCGAGCGATCGCCCGACGATCGCACCAGCACCTTCGACCCGGCCGAGGTGGAGCGGCTGGCCCGTCCAGGCCGGTCTCGGCGCGGCCGGCGGCCGGCCACCGAGCTGGTGGTGCGCTCAGCCCTGACCGCCATCGCCCGCGGCCTTCCCTGGTACCGCGGGCTGCCCGTCACCGACCTGGCCGGCACCCGGACCTTCGAGGAGGTCGCCGAGTGGCTCTGGACTGGCCGCTTCGCCGGTCCGGCGGCCTGGCGGGCCGGGGCGGCGACGCTGGAGGCGGGGCGGCGGGCGCAGGCGGCGCTGCCCGAGGGGGCGCTGCCGCTGGAACGGGTCAGGGTGATCGCGGCCGCCGCCGCCGCCGGCGACGAGCTGCGCCTGGAGCTGCACCCGGCGGCGGTCACCGCGTCCGGCCGGGCCCTGATCGCCGGGCTGGTCGACTGCCTGCCCCAGGTGGGCCCCCCGGCCCCTGGCGGTGCCAGGATCGCCGAGCGGCTGTGGGCGGGCCTGTCCCCCCTCGACCCGGACCCGGCGCTGGTCGGCGCCCTGGACGCCGCCCTCGTCCTGCTGGCCGACCACGAGCTGGCCGCATCAACGGTGGCGGCCAGAGTGGCCGCCTCGGTAAGGGCCGACCCCTACGCGGTGGCGTCGGCCGGCCTTGCCGCGGCCAGCGGCACCCTGCACGGCGGGGCGTCACTGGGCTTGGAGGCCCTGCTGGCCGAGATCGGCCGGCCGGAACGGGCGGCCAAGACGGTCGGGGAGCGCCTGCGCCGGGGCGAGCGCCTGCGCGGCTTCGGCCACCGCCTCTATCCGGAAGGCGACCCGCGAGCCGCCTACCTCCTCGCCCAGCTGGGCAGCGCCGCCGCCGGGTCGCCGCGCCTGCAGGTGGTGCAGGCGCTGCTGGAGGCGACCAGGCGCCGCGGCCTCCCCGACCCGAACGTCGACCTCGCCCTGGCCGCCCTCGCCCACGTCGCCGGCATGACCCGCGGCGCCGGCGAGGCGATCTTCGCCATCGCCCGGACCGCCGGCTGGATCGCCCACGCCCTCGAGGAGTACGAGCGCAACACCCCCATCCGCCCCCGAGCCATCTACACCGGCCCCCCACCCGGCCCGCACCCAGGCGGCAACCGCGCCGCAGGCAGATCGACCGACCGGCGGCGCTCCCAGGCGGCAAACCGCGACCGCAGGCACATCCACCGACCGGCGGGGCACCCAGGCGGCAAACCGCGACCCCAGGCACATCAACCGACCGGCGGTGCTCCTACTTGGCGCGGGCCAGGGCCGGGGAGGGGATCGGGAGGCTGGGGAGGTGGAGGCGGCGGGTGTTGGGGCGGCGGGACTGGCGGCGCTGGCGGACGGCGCGGGCGACCACGACGGTGGCGACCAGGGCGCCGGCCGAGCCGGCGGCGGCCAGGACGCGGGGGTCGGTGACCCGGGTCCGGCGGCGGCCGATGGCGACCAGGATGCGCTCGAGGGTGCCGTCAGCCGGGTCTGCCTCCAGGTTGGCCATGACGGTGAGGGCCTGTCCGAGCCGGCTGTAGGCGGCCGCCTCGGTGGCGCAGCGGGAGCAGGTGGCGACGTGGTCAGCCCGGGTGCGGGCCTGGTACGGGGTCAGCTCCTCGGCCCGGGCCGGCAGCAGCGGACGGATGCTGTGGCAGCTCATCATGACCGCCGCCCGGACGCCCGGCGGCGCCCGGCGAGGGCCACAACCTGGCCGCCCTCGACCGCCTCCAACTCCGCCTTGAGCCGCTCTCGCGCCCGGAACAGGCGCACCTTGACCGCGCCCGGCGTCAGCCCCATCGCGTTCGCCACCTCTTCGGTCGACTGCCCGTACACGTCGCGGAGCACGAGCACCTGCCGCTGCCCCTCGGGCAGCTCGGCCACCAGCCGCTCCAGGCGGCGGGCGAGGGCAACCGCCTCGGCCCGCTCGGCCGGGTCGGGGGCCGGGTCGCGGGTATCGGCGGGTACCGCCGCCCCCTCGACCGCGAACCGCCTGGTCCGCCGCTTCAAGGTGCTCATGGCCACGTTCGTCGTCACCCGGTTCAGCCAGGTGGCGAAGGAGGCCTCGTGTCTGAAGCCGCCAAGCTTGCGAACCACCCGGAGATAGACGTCCTGGGTTACATCGGCGGCGTCGTCCGGATTGCCGACCAGCCGGAGCGCGCAGGTGTACACGCTGCGGTGTGTGCGGCGCACCAGCTCCTCGAGCGCCAGGCGATCACCGGCCTGGGCAGCCTCGACGAGCTCCCGCTCGACCTCCACCTCGGTCCCCTTCCAACGTTCCCTTAGACCCCGAACCACGCCCTCCGGTTACCGGTGCCGATGGTAGCCCCGGAAGCCGCGGGTCAGCAGGTCGGTGCGACCTTTCCAGCGCCCGAGGAAGCGATCGTAGTTCTTCTTGGACGCCCGGTCCCGTTCTTCCGGGTCGGTGTCGTGGAAGCCCCGGTGCCGATGCCGCGTTGCCGGGACCTCCACCCGGCGTGCCCGGAAGCCGAGGGAGCGGACCGCGAACGAATAGTCGAGGTCGGCGTTGCGGTAGTAGCGGTCCTTCGGGTCGACCCGGACCCTGGCGGCCAGCTCCCTCGGCACGGCCAGCAGGTAGCCCTCCACAGCGTCGACCTCCGGGCCGTCGTCGGCCTCGAAGTCCAGCATCGAGGTGGTGACCACCCCCCAGCCGCCGGCCAGCCCGACACCCGGCTGGTCGAGGGCGGCCAGCAGGGGACCGAGGAGGTCGCCCTTCGCCTCGACGTGCGGGTCGAGCCAGACCAGCACACGGCCGAGGGCCTGGCCCATGCCGAGGTTCATGGCCACGCCGAAGCCGACAGCAGGGTCGAGGTGCAGGACGCGCACGCGCCGGTCGCCGCGGCCCAGCTCCTCGAGCGCCCGGCCGGTCGCCTCCCCGGCCCCGTCCTCGACCAGCAGCACCTCGTGGTCGATGTGGCCGCAGTGGGCCCGCAACGCGGCCGCCGCCCTGGCCACGTCCTCGGGCCAGCCGGTGACGTGGACGACCACCGACACCTCGTGCCGGTCGGGCTCGGCCCATCGGGACGGCACGGCGGCCGGGTCGACGGGCTGGTAGGGCGGCGCCGGGTCGAGCTCCGGCCCATCCGGCGTGTCCTTGACCAGCCACCCGGCCTCGCGCAGCTCGTCCCTGATGGCGTCGGCCCTGGCGTAGTCGCGCCGCTCCCTCGCCGCCTGCCGCCGGGCCAGCAGGTCGTTCAGTTCGGGCGGGACGGATGGATGTCCCTGGCTGCTCGACAATCCGCTGTCCTCGATTCATGTGGGGGGAGCTCCGACTCCCCTCCACCGCCCTCAGGAGCGCCTGTGCCATGCCCTAGGTGATCGCCGAGTCCAGCGGGGCGCTACAGCTCCAGCTCGGCCTCGCCCTTGCTCAGGACCTTCTCGCCCTTCTCGTCCTCGGCGTGGAAGCGGATCAGGACCCGCCCGCCGTCGACCTCGGCCACCTCACCCTTGGCGGTCAGGGTCTGGCCAGGCTCGATCATGGCCGAGAACCGCACCCGCAGGCGCTTGACCGCGGCCGGGTCACCGACCCAGCCGGTGACCATGCGGGCGGCGATCCCCATGGAGTACATCCCGTGGGCGATCACCCCTGGCAGCCCGACCGCCCTGGCCACCTCGTCGTTCCAGTGGATCGGGTTGAAGTCGCCGGAGGCGCCGGCGTACCTGATCAGGTCCAGGCGCTCGATGGTGTCGGCGACCTCGGGCAGGGCGTCGCCCGGTTGCACCTCGGCCAGGTTGATCCTCGGGCTCATGCCCTCCCCCCACGCGGCGGCGCAGTGCCCCGCGACAGCAGCATCGCCCTGACCGTGCACACCGGCTCGCCGTCCTCGGTGGTCACCTCGGTCTCCAGCGTGAGCAGCTCGTGCCGGCCCTTGGCCTCGACGGCGGCCACCTTGCCGGTGGCCAGCAGCCGGTCGCCGGCCCGGATCGGCCGGTGGTACACGAACTCCTGCTCGCCGTGGACGACCCTGGAGTAGTCCAGCCCGAGCTGGGGGTCGCCGTAGACGACCTGGCCGGCCCGGAGCGACAGCACGACCGCGAAGGTCGGCACCGCCGGGATGTCCGGGTGGCCGGCGGCCCTGGCCGCCTCCTGGTCGTGGTAGATCGGGTCGGTCTCCCCGACCGCGGCCGCGAACTCACGCAGCTTCTCCCGGCCGACCTCGTAGCGGATGGCCGGGTACGCGCTGCCCACCAGGGCCTGGTTCAGCGGCATGGGCAGGTCAGCGGGTCTCCCGATGGGCGGTGTGTCGCCCGCACCAGCGGCAGTACTTCTTGAGCTCGACGCGGTCGGGGTCGTTCCGCTTGTTCTTCCTGGTGGTGTAGTTGCGATGCTTGCAGACGGTACAGGCAAGGGTGATGGTGGGCCGGACATCGGTGGTCGCCATGGAGGTTCCTTCCTGCGCGCAGCGTGAACCTCGATCCTACCTTGAGGATCTGGGGTGGAACCCGTTGCTATTTGAGGATTTTGATGACGCGGCCGGCGCCGACGGTGCGGCCGCCCTCGCGGATGGCGAACCGTAGCCCCTCGGTCATGGCGATCGGCTGGATCAGCCGGACCACCATCTCGGTGTTGTCACCCGGCATGGCCATCTCGGTCCCCTCGGGCAGGACCACCTCACCGGTCACATCGGTGGTCCGGAAGTAGAACTGGGGCCGATAGTTGTTGAAGAACGGGGTATGGCGCCCCCCCTCCTCCTTGGACAACACATACACCTGAGCGGTGAACTCGGTATGGGGGGTGATGCTGCCCGGCTTGGCCAACACCTGCCCCCGCTCGATGTCCTCCCGCTTGGTCCCCCGCAACAACACCCCGATGTTGTCGCCGGCCTGCCCCTGATCCAACAGCTTGCGGAACATCTCCACCCCCGTCACCACCGTCTTGGTGATCTTGGGACGGATCCCCACGATCTCGACCTCTTCCCCCACCTTGACCGTGCCCTGCTCCACCCGCCCGGTCGCCACCGTCCCCCGACCGGTAATGGTGAACACATCCTCCACCGGCATCAGGAACGGCCGATCCACCACCCGCTCCGGCTCCGGCACATAGCTGTCCACCGCATCCATCAACTCAACAATCTTCGGCGTCCAGGCCGGATCCCCCTCCAACGCCTTCAACGCCGACAACCGCACGATCGGGGTGTCGTCCCCAGGGAACTCGTACTGGGTCAACAACTCCCGGACCTCCAACTCCACCAGCTCCAGCAACTCCTCGTCATCGACCAGGTCGACCTTGTTCAACGCCACCACGATGTACGGCACCCCAACCTGGCGGGCCAACAACACATGCTCACGGGTCTGCGGCATCGGCCCATCAGGAGCCGAGACCACCAAGATCGCCCCATCGATCTGGGCCGCCCCAGTGATCATGTTCTTGATGTAGTCGGCATGCCCCGGCATGTCCACATGCGCGTAATGGCGACGATCGGTCTCGTACTCCACATGCGCGATCGAGATCGTGATCCCGCGCTGCTTCTCCTCCGGCGCCTTATCAATCTGATCAAACGGCGTGAACGGCACCTCGGGGTTGCGCTCATGCAACACCTTGGTAATCGCCGCCGTCAGCGTCGTCTTCCCATGATCGATATGCCCCATCGTCCCAATATTCAAATGCGGCTTCGTCCGCTCAAACCTCTTCTTCGCCATGGGGAACGATCTCCTC
>DATHIG010000051.1:0-4848 GCA_035490035.1 Actinomycetes bacterium | reverse complement strand
TCGTTGTCGACGCGGTCGCGCGTCCGCCAGCTGCCGTCGACGGCGACGGCGTTGTGGGGCGCCCGACCCTCGTTGGGGAACCGGACCCGGCCGCCGACCGGCACCCGGGTGACCTCGCGGGCGAAGAAGTTGTCGTACATCGGCACGTTGACCGTGCCGGCCCGCTCCTCCCCGTCCGAGCAGCCGGCGAGGACCGCGCCGGCCAGCAGCATCGCCAGCACCAGGCGGGCGCGCCGGCTGCCGGGCATGGCGTCTCCTCCGACGGTGGCGTGGGCGCCGGTATCTTCCCGCCCCGGCACGCGTCCCCGCCAGCTACGGCCGGGTAGGTGGCCGGTGCTCCCGCCGCGGGGAACCAGCGGCAGGGTGGCCACGTCGAAGACAATGATGTGGCCGAAGGCGCGGCAGCCCCGGATGGGACAGGCGGTGGTGATGGTGGGTCGGCGGGTTGGTACCTGGCTGGTGGCGGTGGTGGTGACGGTCGCGCTGGTGGCTGGCGGGGTGCTGCTCGCCAGGGGCGGGAGTGACCGCTCGCCGGCCGTGCTCCCGGCTCTCGACCTTGGCGCGACCCAGGACGCGACCGCCGGCGCGGCCCGGGAGCCGGCCCGGCTGGACGGCGCCGAGCCGGCCAGGCCGTACGACCCCGGCGACGCCCCCCAGCTCTGGCCGCCGGTGGACTACAAGCTCAAGGGTTCGCTGCCGACGCTGCCCGACCGGGCGCGGGCCTGGAAGCTCGGGGACGGCGCCGACCCCGGGCGGGTGGCGGCCCTGGCCGCCGCGCTCGGCCTGCGCGGCCAGCCCAGGGAGGAGCCGAGCGGCTGGACGGTCATCGACGGCAGCCGCGCCCTGACGGTGAACCGGCTGGCTGGAGTGCCCTGGAGCTACGGCACGGGCGTGTTGGGCGCCTGCGTCGCCCGGTCCGGCGGTGGCCCGTACCGTCCCGATGTCGCCGTCGAGTGCCTCGACCCCGACACTCCTGTCTCCGACAAGCCCGAGTCCGTGCCCGGCGGCACCGCCGCCGGCAGCTCCGGGTCGGGGTCGGCATCCAGCCCCGGCAACCCGGGAACGGGCCGGCCGGTGCCGCCGGTCACGGTGAAGCCGGTGGCGCCGGCCAAGCCGTGGAGGCCGGTGGACCTGCCCAGCCGGGAGCAGGCGGAGCGGATCGCGCGCGACCTGGCCGCCAAGGCGGGCCTGGAGCTGGACGGGGCCCAGGTGCGGGTCGCCGATGCCTATGCCGCACGCCTGGTCAGCATCGCCCCGGCAGTGGGCGGCCTGCCCACCTCCGGGTTCGCCTGGACGGTCAGCGTCGGTTCCAAGGGCCGCATCCAGCACGCCACCGGCTATCTCGCCACCCCGGAGCCAGGGGACGTCTACCCGCTGATCGGCGTGGCCGAAGGCTTCGAGCGGCTCAAGCGCATCCCTCCGAGCGGCCCGCTGCGCACCGAGGCCCCGGCCATCGAGCAGGTCCCGTGCCCGGCTGCCGGCAAGCTGCCATGCGCCGCCAGGCCGCTCCCGGTCCGCGCCGCGACCGTCACCGGGGTCCGGCTGGGCCTCCAGCTGGCAGCGGCCGTGGCCAAGGGCAACCGCCCGGCCGATGTCGCCTACCTGCTCCCCGCCTACCTGTTCGACCTGGACGGAGGCTGGTCCGACGTCCGCCCGGTGATCGCCGTGCAGGACCGCTACCTGACCCAGCAGGCTCCCTAACGGTGGATCAGGACGGGGGTGCCAGTGGGCACCTGCGGGTAGAGCGCCTCGACGTCCGACAGCAGCATGCGGATGCAGCCGTGGGAGGCGTAGCGGCCGATCGACCCGCTGGCGTAGGTGCCGTGGATCAGGATCCCTGAGGCGTTCAGCGACATGGCCCTGGTGCCGAGCGGGTTGCCTGGGCCGGGTGGGATCGACGCGGGCAGGTCGGCGCCCCAGCCGTCCTTCGCCGGGTTGGTCCAGGTCGGGTGCATCCGCTTGTAGACGACCTCCCAGGTCCCCTGCGGGGTCGGGAAGCTCGGCTGGCCGGTCGCCACCGGGTAGACCTTGCGCACCTTCAGGCCGTCGTAGAACGTGAGCCGGTTGGTGGACAGGTTGATCGCGATGGTCTTGCCCAGCTTGTCCGCGGTCACCTTCGGGTTCACCGACCTGGTGACCAGCCTGACCCTGCGGGCGCTGCCGCGCAGGCCCTTGGCCAGGGCGCGGGTGCTGGCCTCGATGTCGAGGACCCGGCCGTCCCTGGCCTTCTGGCGGACGATCTTGCCGTCAACCAGCTTGATGGAGGCGTTGGTCGGCGCCACCGCCAGCCTGGGGGCCAGGGCACGCACGAACCGGGCGACCTTGGTCTGGTCCTCGGCGAGGCCGACCTTGACCGTGTGGGCCACCGGCTTGTTGGTCAGCCGGTACCAGAAGGTGGCGATGGAGGACAGCTCCGGACCGGCGATGGCCTGGTCGACCGCCTGCTCGACCGCGGCCCCGTGCCCGAGCCCGGCGGGGGTGACCGGCCAGCGCTTGTCCCGGCTCACCACGAACACGCCACGGCG
This sequence comes from Actinomycetes bacterium, assembly GCA_035490035.1. Taxonomy (GTDB): domain Bacteria; phylum Actinomycetota; class CALGFH01; order CALGFH01; family CALGFH01; genus CALGFH01. Next base: position 2,323 of record DATHIG010000051.1, on the reverse strand, counting down.
CAGCTTCGGCTCGGTGGTCGCCTTGACCGCGGCGACCGCCTCGTCGCGGGTCATCCCGCCGACGTCGACGCCGCCGACCTCAACCCCGGCCAGGATGCGGCCCGAGGAGGCCCCGACCCTGGCCGTTGCCGCGACGCTCATGGTGGCCAGCAGCACCACGGCCAGGCCGACCACCACGGCGACCCGCTGCCAGCCGGACAGCCCGGCGGGAAGTTGCCAGTGCGGTAGCCGAATTTTTGGTGCCTTCATCGATCTTGTTCCTCCCCCGAGCGCCGTCGCCGCCGCCACCGGGAGTCGTGCCCGGGCGAAGGGAACAGCTAACCGACACACTCGGACAGAACCGTCGGCTCGCCATCTCCCAACCTGAAGCGAGCCGACCACCGAACGCGTTCACTTCCTACCGGATGGGTAGGGTTTCGGCAACCCGGAACGAGGATCGTTGATGGTTCGAGGACGATTCGTTATCGAGGTCTGATGGCCCATGACCAACTCGCCACCGCTCCCCCCGGCGGCCGCCCTGCGCCGCATCGCCTTCCTGCTCGAGCGGGGCCGGGAGCCGACCTACAAGGTCCGGGCCTTCCGGCGGGCCGCGGCCGCCGTCGACGTCGTCGAGCCGGGCGAGCTGGACCGGCTGGCATCCACGCCGGGTCGCGGCCTTCGCGCCCTGCCCGGGATCGGGGAGGTGACCGAGCGGGTGATCCGCGAGGCCCTGGCCGGCGAGGTCCCCGTGTACCTTCGCCGCCTCGAGGCGATCGAGGGCCAGCCGGTGGCCGAGGGCGCGGTCATGCTGCGGGCCGCCCTCCGCGGCGACTGCCACGCCCATTCGACCTGGTCGGACGGCGGCAGCCCGATCGCCGAGATGGCCGAGGCGGCCCGCGGCCTCGGCCACGAGTACCTCGCGCTCACCGACCATTCCCCGAGGCTCACCGTCGCCAACGGCCTCAGCCCGCAGCGGCTGCGAGCCCAGCTCGACGAGGTGGCCCAGCTGAACCAGGAGATGGCGCCGTTCCGGATCCTCACCGGGATCGAGGTCGACATCCTGGAGGACGGGGCCCTCGACCAGGAGGACGAGCTGCTGGCCAGCCTCGACGTCGTGGTGGCCAGCGTCCACTCCAAGCTGCGCATGCCCGGCCCGGAGATGACCCGGCGCATGGTGACCGCGATCGCCAACCCCCACACCGACATCCTCGGCCACTGCACGGGCCGCATCGTGGTCGGCCGGGGCCGTCCCGAGAGCGAGTTCGATCCCGGGGCGGTGTTCGCCGCCTGCGCCGAGCACGGCGTGGCCGTCGAGGTGAACTCCCGCCCCGAACGCCAGGACCCGCCCAAGCGCCTGCTGCGCCTGGCCGTGGAGTCCGGCTGCCGGTTCGCCATCGACACCGACGCCCACGCCCCCGGCCAGCTCGACTGGCAGCTCGGCGGATGCGAGCGCGCCTTCGCCTGCGGGGTCACCCCCGACCTGGTGGTCAACACCCGCGCGCAGCGCGAGCTGCTCGGGTAGACCCTGGCCAGCCACCGTTTGGCAACCGCTCCGAGTGGTTCCGCCGATGCGGGGTGGTGGCTGCTCAGGCGAACCGGAACCGGGTGGCGTCGCCGGGGAAGCCGGTCCAGGCTCTGGCCCGGATTGGGCGCAGGCCCCAGACGCCGGCGGCGTACATCTCCGGGGTCGGGCCGTAGCCGTACTTGGCCTTGGAGGCTGCGGCCAGGCGCTTGGCCAGCTCCACGGTGGGCGTCCGCCGCCGCATCGACCCCTCCAGGATCACCGCGGCCACGGTGTCCTCCAGGTGCACCACCACCCGCGGGTCGCGCTCGAGGTTGCGCTGGTGGAGGGTCTCGGGGCTGCCGCCGTAGTACCAGGTGTCGTCCAGCCACACGCCGTCGACCGGGACGACGTGCGCCCGGCCGTTCCGCAGGGTGGTCACCAGCCAGTAGCGCGGCGCCTGCTCCAGCCGCTCCCGGACCGCCTCCCAGGCCATCGTCGAGTTCGCCGTGCCGTACCCGTCGGGCAGGTCCAGCCGCTCGGCGATCGGTTCCATTCTCCACCTCCCGCACCCGACTCCGGGAACCTAGGCCCGGGATGCTACCGGGAGGTTGCGACGGCCGGCTCCTGGTCGAGCTGGTCCGCCTCGCCCGGCTCCGGCGGACCGCAGCCGGACCGGCTGGCTCGGGAGGCGCCCAAACGGCTGGCCAGGGCGCTGGCCGAGGCCGACGGGCCGGTGCTGGACGTGGCCGCCGGGTCGGGCGCGCTGGGGCGGCTGCTGCCCGCCGCGGTCGCCCTGGACCTGTCGGCCGCCCAGCTCCGCCACAACCCGCAGGCGGCCCG
>DATHIG010000050.1:0-2998 GCA_035490035.1 Actinomycetes bacterium | reverse complement strand
CTACTCGCGGGCGCTGCTGGCCGCGGTGTCGGGCACCGCCACCTGGGCGTTCCTGTGGCTCATCGGCGTGCCCAACCCCCTCGCCCTGGCCATCTGGGTGGGGCTGGTGTCCCAGTTCGTCCCGACGGTCGGGACCTACCTGGCCGGAGCCCTGCCCGCGCTGGTCGCGCTGCTGTCGAGCCCGCTCGACGCCGTCTGGGTGGTGGCCTTCATCGCCGCCTACCAGCAGGTCGAGAACTACCTGCTGGCCCCCAGGATCACCGCCCGCACGATGTCGCTGCACCCGGCGGTGGCGTTCGGTTCCGTGATCGCCGGGGCGGCCCTGCTCGGCGGGGTCGGGGCGTTGCTGGCGTTGCCGGTCAGCGCCACCCTGCAGGCCTTCGGTACCACCTACATCCGCCGCAACGAGGTGGTCGAGGAGGCCGGCCCGGCCCCCACCTGAGCCGGCACCCCCACCGACGTTCCGGGGCGATCCCCAGGGGTGTTCCACGGCGCGACCCGAGGGGTGTTCCGGGGCGATCCCCAGGGTGTTCCGAGGCGATCCCCAGGGTGTTCCGGGGCGACCCCAGGCGTGCTCCGAGGTGACCCAGGGTGTTCCAGGGCGATCCGCACCCGTCCATCGGGTACCGCCCCGACCTGCCACACGGCGACCAGCCGCTCCTGCTTCGCGGCCGCAGCGTCCGTGGACGGGCGTATCGGCATCCTCCGGATGACGTATTCGACCTACCCCGGTCGGAGGTCGACAAGATCGCGCCGGAGCCGAATCGTGCAGTACAGCAGATCCCTATCATCACAGCACACCCGGCCAAGCCTGCGGGCTGCGCCGGGTACGAGGGTGCTGGTACATGGCCACGAACGTGCCCACGGTTCCGCGGGACATCGCCATTCCCGCCCGGCACCGGCGACGCTGGCCCTGGGTGGCCGCCATCGTTGTGCTGGCCGCCCTCGCAGCTACCGCTTGGCTTGCGCTGGGACTCATCGGCGCCGCCCGCGAGGCCAAGGCGGCCGCGACCGAGGCGCGCGCCGACCTCGAGCGCAGCCGCCGCGCGCTTCGTGCCGGGGACGAGGCTGGCGCCCGCCGTGCCGTCCGCGCCGCCGGCCGCGACCTCGCCAGGGCCGAAGCGGCCGCCCGCCGCCTGCCCGTTCGGCTGGCCGCGCGCCTCCCGGTCGTCTCCTCGCCCGTGGCGGACCTGCGCCACCTGCTCGCCGCCGCCCACATCCTGGCCGGCACGACCGATCGGGCCGTCACCGCGCAGACGCGCTTCACCGGCCGTGCCAGTGTGTTCCGTGACGGCCGCATCAACCTCGCGGGCGTCGCCACGGCCTCCGATGACGCCACGGCCATGCTCGGCGAGTTCGGGCGAGCCCGGGCCGAGCTGAACCAGGTGCGCGGCGGGTGGCTCGCTCCCGACGCTCGCTCCACCCGCGATGCGACCCTGCGCCAGCTCGACAAGGTCGAGCGGGAGCTTCGTCCACTTGTCCAAGCGCTTCGGATGCTGCCGCCGGCGGCCGGCGCCGGCGGGCCGCGGACCTACCTGCTGGCGATCTCGAACTCGTCCGAGCTGAAGGCATGGGGCGGCGCGCCGCTGGCGATCGCCGTGCTCCGGTTCGAGCGTGGCCAGATGAGCGTGCTGCAGCGCGGCTCGGTCTCCGAGCAGCGGCTCAACCGACGCATCGCCGGGCGGCTGCTTGCCGGCGACCCGTGGCACGCGCCCGGGTCAAGCCCTCTGTTCACGAGCTCCGGGCTCTCCCCCCATTTCCCCACCTCGGCCGAGCAGATCCTCCGGGCCTGGCGGGTGATCACCGGCGTCCACGCCGACGGCGTGATCGCCCTCGACCCGACAGCGCTCGCCGGCCTGCTCGAGGTCACCGGACCGGTCACCACCGCCGGCTACGGCAAGGTCGGCGGGGCTGATCTTGTCCGGCTCGTCCTTGCCGACAGCTACCGACGCTACCCCGAACGTGACCTACGGCACCGCCACAACAACCAGCTCATGGACGCCGCGCTCGCCCGCGTCCTCAAAGGCGGCAAGCTGCTCCGGCAGCTCCGCGCGCTCGGCCAGGCAGCGGCCGGGCGGCATCTGCAGCTCTACTTCCGCGACCGGCGCCTCCAGGACGCCGCCCGCGCGCACGGCCTGGCCGGCGCCCTCTCCCCAGCCGCCCAGGACTACCTCGGCGTGTTCACCGTCAACACCAACGCCAGCAAGACCGACTACTACCAGCGGCGCCGGATCGAGCAGCGTGTGCGGCTGGCCGCAGACGGGTCGGCCCGGGTGGATCGCACGATCCGGCTCGCCAACACCGCCCCAGCCGCGCTCGACACCGACCAGCGCACCGGTTACACCACAGGCTGGGCCCGCCCCAGCGTCGTCGCCTACCTCCCGGGCGCCGCCAAGGGCGCCACCGTCCAGGTCGACGGCAAGCCAGCCAGCTGGAGATCGTTCCGGGAACTCGGCCGGCAGGTGGTGCGGGTGCTGGTGTCACTGCCGCCCGGCTCGACCCGCACCATCACGGTCTCCTACCGGCTGTCCCGGGCGGCCGTACCCACCGAGAACGGGCTGCGCTACCAGCTCGTTGCAGACCCCCAGCCGATCGTGCGCCCGGCCATGCTCCGCGTGGTCGTGATCCCGCCGCCCGGCTTCGACGCCACCGCCCACCCTGGCTGGTCCGACGCACACGGCGGGTTCGCCGCAGCCAGGCCCCTCACCAGCAGCGCCACCCTGCACCTCGACCTTGAACGGTGACCGCGCAGCCCGAGATGGACGCAAGGCGCCTCAATCGTCAGCATTCGCCTCTCGTTGTCATGGCCGCGGTGGGCCTTGTCAGACCGGGATCCGGTGAGCGCTCACCGATGACGCTGCCGCTGTTCCCGGATGCCGGCGAAGCGCTTGGCGACCAGCACCCCGATCGGGTCGATGGCCGCGCCGGCGGAGGCCAGTGCCTCCAGCAGGACCCAGATCCTAGACGGCTCGCGGTCGCGGGCGGGGTGGTCGACGTC
>DATHIG010000049.1:0-2280 GCA_035490035.1 Actinomycetes bacterium | reverse complement strand
AAGGGGGAGGCCGGCACCGGGAACGTGGTCGAGGCCGTGCGCCACATGCGGGCCATCGCCGGCGGCATCCGCCGCCTCGCCGGGCTTCGCGAGGACGAGCTGTTCGCGGCCGCCAAGGAGCTGGCCGCGCCCTATGACCTGGTCGCCGAGGTGGCCGGGCAGGGGCGGCTGCCGGTGGTGTTGTTCACCGCCGGCGGCCTGGCCACCCCAGCCGACGCGGCCATGATGATGCAACTGGGCGCCGACGGCGTGTTCGTCGGCTCGGGCATCTTCAAGTCCGGCGACCCGGCCAGGCGAGCCAGGGCGATCGTGGAGGCGACCACATTCGCTCGAGACCCAGAGATCGTGGCCAAGGTGTCGCGCGGCCTGGGCGAGCCGATGGTCGGCATCGCTGCCGTCCCTGAGGGCGAGCGGCTGGCCGACCGCGGCTGGTAACGCCCATGGCCGACGCCCCGACCGTCGGCGTCCTGGCCTACCAGGGCGACGTCCGCGAGCACCTGGAGGCGCTGGCCGCGGTCGGCGCCGCCCCGGTCGAGGTCCGAGACCTCGCCGGCCTTGACGCGGTCGACGGCCTGGTCGTCCCGGGCGGGGAGTCGACCGTGATCGGCAAGCTGGCCACCCGCTACGGCCTGGCGGAGCCGTTGCGGGAGCGGATCTCCGCCGGCCTGCCGGTGCTCGGCACCTGTGCCGGCATGATCTTCCTGGCCCGCGAGGTCGAGGGGCCGCCACAGGATCTGCTCAGGGTGCTCGACGTGCGGGTGCGCCGCAACGCCTTCGGCCGCCAGGTCGCCTCCTTCGAGGCCGAGGTCGACGTCAAGGGGGTGGATGGCGGGCCGGTGTCGGGGGCGTTCATCCGCGCCCCCTGGGTCGCCGAGGCCGGCCCGGCGGTCGAGGTGCTGGCCGAGATCGACGGCAAGGTGGTCGCCGTCCGCCAGGGCAACCTGCTCGCCACCGCCTTCCATCCCGAGCTGACCGGCGAGGTGCGCCTGCACCGATGGCTGGTCGACCTGGTCGCGGAGAGGAGCACGACATGAGCGGGCATTCCAAATGGTCGACCATCAAGCACCAGAAGGGCGCCAAGGACGCCAGGCGGGGCAGGCTGTTCGCCAGGCTGATCCGGGCCATCGAGGTGGCGGCAAGGGAGGGCGGCAGCAGCCCCGACGGCAACCCGACCCTGGCCGACGCCATCCAGAAGGCCAAGGACAACTCGGTGCCCAACGACACCATCGACCGGGCGGTCAAGCGCGGCGCCGGCGAGCTTGCCGGCCAGCGCCTCGAGCTGGTGACCTACGAGGCCTACGCCCCCGGCGGGGTGGCGATGATGGTCGAGACCCTGACCGACAACCGCAACCGGACCACCGCCGACGTCCGGCACGTGGTCACCAAGGGCGGCGGCAGCCTGGCCGACGCCGGCAGCGTCGCCTACCTGTTCAACCGCCGAGGGCAGCTGGTCGTGCCCGGCGACGGGGTCGACGAGGACCGGGTCATGGAGGTCGCCCTGGAGGCCGGGGCCGAGGATGTGGAGGCCGACGAGCAGGGCTTCACCGTGACCACCGCCCCGGGCGATCTGCGGGCGGTCAGGGCCGCGTTCGACAAGGCCGGCATCGCCTACGACTCGGCCGAGGTCACCATGGTCCCGAGCATGTCGGTGCCGCTGGAGCGCGCCGACGCCGTCCGGGTCCTGCGCCTGCTCGACGCCCTCGAGGACCTGGACGACGTCCAGGACGTCTACGCCAACTTCGACATCTCCGACGACGTGATGGCTGAGGTCAGCTGACCGCAGCGACGCCGCACCTCGGCGTCACCCGCTGGGCGCTCAACCGCCGCGACGTCGCCGTGCGAGGGTCGTCAGGGGTGGGGGCGGCGGAAGCCGAAGCGGTCGTCGACCTCGCTCAGCACGCGAAGCAGGGTGTCGAGCTGCTCGCGGGTGTTGGCCGCGGTCACCTGGATGCGGAAACCGACCTCGGTGCGCGGGACCACCGGGTAGGGGGCCAGGGTCACGTAGACGCCGCGGTCGAACAGGTACCGCCCGACCGGGTGAAGGTCTTCAGGGTCGGCAAGGGCCACCTCGATCAAGGGGAACTCCGAGACGTTGGAGGTCGCCACCGCGAGCTTGTCCAGGTGGTCGAGCACGATCCTGGACTTCTGGTAGAGCTGGGCGCGCAGCTCGTCGCCCCTGCGCTGGTTCACCTGGAACCCAAGCAGCGTGGTGGCCAGCGACGCCACCGGGACGGGGCCGCCGTACACATATGTCGGCACCATCACCTTCAGGAACTGCTT
>DATHIG010000048.1:0-7226 GCA_035490035.1 Actinomycetes bacterium | reverse complement strand
CGCCGGGAGCAGCCGCCCTGGCCCTCGACGACGGAGCGCGGGTCGTGCTCACCGACAGCAACCGGCGGCGGACCTGGGCGACGCGCCGCACCGGCGCCAGCTACTCGCCGACCCTGCCGGCCGACCGGCCGATCGACCCCGGCTCTCCCGCGCTCAGCCTGTTCGGCGACCCGGCCGCCCAGACCGTCACCACCCTGGCAGGGGCCCGCTCGCTCACCGCGACCAGCTCCGGCAGCGTGTTCGGACCGGTCCCCTACGGCAAGCCGGCGTTCGCCTTCGACGGCGACCCGCGAACCGCCTGGGTCACCGGCGACTTCGGCGCGGGGGTCGGCCAGTCGATCAGCCTCCAGCTGGAGCGGCCGCTGACGCTGGCCAGCCTGACCCTGCGGCCGCTGCTGGGCGGCCCGGTCCAGGTGGCCTCGGTCCGCGTCCGCATGGACGGCCGCACCGTCGAGGCGGCCGTCCCGGCCCAGACCCAGGTCGAGCTGGAGCTGCCGGCGACCACCACCGCGTCCCTGACGGTCGAGATCACCGCCGTCCGCGGCGGTCCCGGGCTCAACCCGGTCGGCTTCTGGGAGATCGGCGTGCCCGGGGTCCGGGTCGCCGAGACGGCCGAGCTCCCCGAGCGGTTCCGGCAGCTGGTCGAGGGCCTCGACGCCGGCGCCCGGCGCCGGCTGGCGACCACCCCCCTCGACGTCGTGCTGGCAAGGGCGGCCGGCCCCACCCGGCGGCTCGACGACGACGAGGAGCGCGCGCTCGACCGGCGCTTCTGGCTGCCGGAGGCGCGGACCTTCGAGCTGGCCGGCTTCGCCTCCCCCGGCCCCGACCTGGCCGAGCCCGAGACCGACCGGCTGCTGGGAGCGTCGTCCAGGGTGATCGCCCGGTCGTCGTCGCGGGCCTTCGACGGGCTCGGCGTCCGCGCATCCCAGGCCTTCGACGGCGACCGGGACACCGCCTGGATCCCGGCCGGCCGCGGCCCCGCCGAGTGGGTCGAGGCGTCGTTCCCGACCCAGGCCCTGGACCACGTCGTCATCCGCCAGGACGTGCCGGCGGGCCTCAAGGGCGTTGACGCGGCGGTCGCCGCCGAGCTGTCCCTTGACGGCGGCCGGCCGATCCGGGCCCGCCTGCGCCAGGGGGCGACCCGGGTCGAGTTCCCGGCCCGCAAGGTGGGCCGGCTGCGCCTGACCATCACCGACGTCGTCGGCCTCGGCGGCCAGGTCAGGGTGAGCGAGCTCGAGGCCGGCCGGGCGCGGGTCGACGCCGTCAACCGGCCGGGCGCCAAGCTGCGCGGCTGCGTCGAGCTGGCCGAGGTGGACGGCGTCCCCCTCCGGGCCCGCCTGCGGGGCACGCTGGACCAGCTGGCCAAGGGGGAGGCCCTCCGGGTGGAGCCGTGCGACGACGGCGGCCTGCGGCTGGGCCCCGGCCAGCATCATCTGCGCAGCGCCCCTGGCTGGCTGGTCGACCTGCTGCAGCTGCGGTCGGGAGGCGATCCCGGCCAGGCCCCCGCCGCGCCGGCGGCGCCGCGGGTCACGGTCACCTCCTCGGGCGCGACCCGCAGCGAGCTCGCCTCCGAGCCGGCGCCTTCCCCTTGGTACCTGGTCGTCGGCCAGGGCTACGACCGGCGCTGGCGAGCCACCATGGATGGCCAGCCGCTCGGTCCGCCGTCGCTGCTCGACGGCTACGCGATCGGCTGGCGGATCTCCGACCCCCGGCCCCACCGGTTCACGGTCGAGTTCGCCCCCCAGCGCCCGGCCACCGCCTCCCTGGTCGCCAGCCTTGCCGCGCTGGCCGTCGCCCTGGTCCTGCTGCTGCGGAGGCGTCGGCAATGAGCGGGCCCTGGGCGGGACGGCTCCTGCTGGTGGTGCTGTTGTGGCTGCTCGGCGGCCGGGTCGGGCTGCTGGTCGGGGCGGCCATCGCCGTCTGTGACGCGGTGCGCTCACCGGCCCCGCGCGAGCTGCTCTGGGGATCGCTGGCGCTGTTCGCGGCCGTTCCGCTGGCCGTGCTCGTGCGGGGCCTGCCAAGCACGGCGACCCTCGGGCCGGACCTGGCCGCCGGCAACCCGGCCGCCCACCTCCTCGCCGGGACGGCCCTGGCCCTGCTGGTGCTGGGGGTGCTCCGCGAGGTGCGTGCCGGACGTCCTTCTGCCGGCCGCCTGGACCAGCGCGCCCTGGTGGCGCGCCGCCCCGACCGGCCCGGCGACGGCGGCCCCGGGCCGTGAGCGACCGTCGGCCGCTGGTGTCGGTGGTGGTGCCGACCCGGGACGCGGCCAGGACCATCAGCCGGTGCCTCGAGTCGGTGCTGGCCCAGACCTGGCCGGTCGAGCTGGTGGTGGTGGACAACTGGAGCTCCGACGGCACCTGGGAGGTGGCCGGCCGCCTGGCCCACGTGGCCGTCCAGGGCGGTCCCGAGCGCAGCGCCCAGCGCAACCTCGGCGTGGAACGGGCGGCCGGCGAGTGGGTGCTCTGGGTCGACGCCGACATGGCGCTGGCACCCGACGCGGTGGAGCGCTCGCTGGAAGCCGCCGATGCGTCGGGCGCCGCGGCCGTCTTCCTCCCCGAGGTGAGCATCGGCAGCGGGTTCTGGGCCCGCTGCCGCGCCCTGGAACGGCGCTGCTACCACGGCGAGCCGCGGGTCGAGGCGCCGCGGCTGGTCAGGGCCGACGTCCTGCGCGGAGCCGGCGGGTTCGACACCGGCCTCACCGGGACCGAGGACGCCGCCCTGCGCAACCGGCTGCTGTCCGGCGGGATCGGGCTCGCCTGGGCGGACACCGTCGTCGTGCACGACGAGGGGCGTCTTCGCCTGGCCCCGGTGCTGCGCAAGCGCTTCGCCTACGGCCGCAGCCTGCCCGGCTACCACCGGGCCAACCCGGGGGCGGTCAAGGCCCAGGCCGGCGGCACGCTGGCCGCCTACTGGCGCCACCGCCGCCTGCTGGCCGCCGACCCGGTGCACACGGCCGGCCTGGCCGCGCTTCGGGCCTGCGAGACCGCCGCCTGGGCAGCCGGGGCCGCCGCCGGCGCCCGGCGCCGCTGAGGGATGCCGCCGGTCAGGGTCGCGCCGGCTCCCCGGCCGCGGCCCGCCGGAACGCCTCGGCCAGCCGAGCGGACTGGCGGTACAGCTGGTGGTGCTCCAGGACGGTGCGCCGGTTCTCCGCCCCGACCCTGGCCCGGCGGGCCGGGTCGCCGAGGAAGGCGGCAAGCGCCTCGGCCAGGGCCTCGGGGTCGTCGGCCACCCGGAGGTTGGGCTGGCGCACCGCCTCGTGGTTGGAGCCGCAGGCGGTGGTGACAACCGGCAGCGCGCTGGCCATCGCCTCCAGATAGGCCAGGCCGAACTGCTCGCTCCACACCCGGGTCGGGCGGGGCGCGGTCACGAACACCGCCGAGGCCCGCAGCACCTCGGCCACCCGGTCACGGTCGCCGCCGCCCAGGTAGGCGACGCCGCTGCCCGGCCTTGCCGCCTCCTTCCTGACCAGGCCCTCCAGGGGCCCGCGACCGAGGACCCGGAGGCCGGCCTCGGGCAGGCTCCGGCGGACCAGCCGGAAGGCGTCCAGCAGCCGGTCGATGCCCTTGTTGGCGGCCAGCGGCGACACGAACACGGCCACCGGCTCGGCCACCGGGGCGGCCGGGGGGTGGAACAGCTCGGTGTCGACCCCCGGGTGGACGACCTGGCAGCGGTCTCCCGGCAGGCCGAGGGCCAGGCAGTGCTCGCGGGCCGCCTCGACGAAGCAGAGGTAGAGGTCGGCGGAGCGGGCCCGGCGCAGCGCCTGCCGGTAGGGCGGCAGCCGGTACAGCGGCGACCGCGGGTCGTTGGCCCAGACGAGCACCGCCTGGCGCTGCCGCCGCCGTCCCGCCAGGGCGCTCGCCTGGCCGGTGACCAGCGAGCAGAGCTCCAGCGAGGCCACCCAGTCATGCCCGTCGGGCAGCGAGTCGAGATCTTGGAGCCAGGCCAGCGCCCCGGCCTCGACGAAGCGCCGGGTCGGCTGGCGGTAGGGGCGGCACAGGAACCTGACCGCCTCGGGTGGCTGCCGGTCCCCGACCGCGGTCACCCGCGTCCCGGGCATCAGCGACAGCCAGTGCAGCTCCCGCCACGGGCGCTGCCCCGGCAGCATCAGCCACAGGAGGTCGAGCGGGAGCATGCTCATTGGGGGCGGTCGGACGGCTCATCGGAGCGTGGACGCGCCGGGAACCCGGCGGGCAAGTTGAGCATGCCAGGTGCCGGCTGTCCAGGCGGTTCGTCCTGAATGCGGGCCTGGAGATGGTCCGCGTTGACGGCGGGACGGGCTGGTCCGACGATGCAACCGGGAGCCGGGACCGGCACGGAGACAAGCCCATGAATGGCCACGTCCGCGACGAGCTGCCGGCGCTGCTTGCGGGCGAGCTGGCGCCGTCGGCGGCCGCCGTCGTCCGTGCCCACCTGGCCACCTGCGACCGCTGCCGGCTCGACCTGGCCGCGGTCGCGTTCGCGGCCGGCGAGCTGCGCTCGACCGCCCGGGTCCTGTTCGCCGACCCGGCGGAGCTGCCGCCCCTCCTGCTCGAGCTCCCCCCGGCCGGGCTGGACGCGGAGGCTCCCGAGGGGCCGGCAGCCTCGCGGGACCTGCCGGCGGGGGCCGGGCTCCGGGTCGGGCCGGCCAGTGTCGTGCTCGCCGCCACCGACGACGGGCTCGACCCCGCCTACCAGGCAACCCGCCAGGCCGCGTTCGCCGTGGCGGCGCGGGAAGGCGCCCGGGTGGTGCTGTTCGACCGGTCCCCGGAGCTGTACCTGATCGACCCCTACGAGCCCTCCGGCGACGGCAACGGTAGGCGGCGGAGCACGCTGCTCAACCAGCGCACGGCCAGCCGCCTCGGCCGGCCCTACCTGGCCCAACAGCTCGCCGAGGCCCGCCAGCTCGGCCTCGAGGGCGCCGCCTGGGTTGCCCGCGGCCACGGGCCCGACGCCCTCGCCGCCGCCTGCGAGATCCTCGACGTCGAACGGGTGGTGCTGCCGGCCACCCTCGCCGCCCCGCCGCTGATCGACCGGGTTCGCGGCCACACCCTCGCCACCTTCCGCCGCCGAGTCAGTGCCCGGATCAGCCTGGCGAGCCCCGACGGCACCCTGGCCGAGGTGGACTAGCGAGCTCCAGCGCGGCGCCCGTCGCGGGGCTCTGGCAGACTGCCCGGATGACCGCGATCGACTACCTCCAGGCGGTGCGTTCCGACGGCGGCGCCTTGGCGGCCGCGGCCAGGCGCGGGCTCGACCCGCCGGTGCCGGCCTGTGCCGGGTGGACGGTGGCCGACGTGGTCATCCACACGGGCATGGTCCACCGGCACAAGCTGGAGATCGTGCGCGGCCGCCTGGCCGAGCCGCCCAGCCCCTGGCCGCCGCCCGCCCCCCAACGGGCGGAGCTGCTCGGGTGGTACCAGCAGGGCCTCGAGGAGCTGCTCACGGTGCTCGACGACGCCGACCCCGAGACCCGGGTGTGGACCTTCCATCCCCCCGACCAGACGGTCGCGTTCTGGCGCCGGCGGATGGCCCACGAGACGGCCGTGCACCGGGTCGACGCCGAGAGCGGCCACGGCGACCCCGGGCCGGTGCCGGCCGCGCTGGCCGCCGACGGGGTGGACGAGCTGCTCGAGGTGTTCCTCGCCCCCCACTCGGAGGGCGAGGCGGTCGGCGGACGCGGCGAGTCGCTGCACCTGCATGCCACCGACACCGAGGGCGAGTGGCGGGTGCGGTTGCTGCCCGCCGGGGTCGAGCTTGAACGGGGCCACGCCAAGGGCGATGCCGCCGCCACCGGCACCGCCTCCGACCTGCTGCTGTTCCTGTGGGGCAGGGCCACGGACGACCGGCTGGAGACCTTCGGCGACCCGTCCCTGCTGCCAAGGGTCAGGGAGCTGGCCGCCATGGCCACCCAGTAGGCGTGGAGCTCAGCGAGGTCCTGGCCCGCCGGCGCATGGTGCGCCGGTTCGACCCCCGCCCGCTCCCCGACGAGGTGCTCGACCGCATCCTGGGCAGTGCCACCCGGGCTCCGTCGGCCGGCTTCAGCCAGGGGCTCGACCTGGTGGTCCTGGAAGGCGCCCAGGCGATCCGTGAGTTCTGGCTGGCCACCGCCGACCCGCGCTTCCAGGCGCCCTACAGCACCGCCGAGCCGCCCGTGATCGTGCTGGTCCTCTCCGACAAGCAGGCCTATCTGGACCGCTACGACGCGCCGGACAAGGCCGGGCTCGGCATGGGGGTCGAGGCTGGCTGGCCCGTCCCCTACTGGGACCTGGACGCGGCCATGGCGGCCATGCTGCTGCTGCTGACCGCCGTCGACGAGGGCGTCGGGGCCTGGTTCTTCGGTGTCTTCCACGGCGCCGAGGCGCTGCTTGCCGACCTCGGCGTCCCCAAGGGCAGGCGCCTTATCGGGGCCGTCGCCCTCGGCTACCCGGCGGCCGACGACCGCCCGTCCGGCTCCTCCCGGACCCGGGCGCGGCGCCCCCTCGATCAGGTCGTCCACCGCGGGCGCTGGTAGCCGCCGACACCCGCTCCGACCGGGTGCTCGACGCCCCGGCGCCGGGGCCTGGCGGATACTTCCCGGTGGTGGATGGCCGTCTCGGAGGAGCCGACATGCCGGCAACAGGCAGCAGCGCCACAGCAGGGGCGGCGGCGGCGCGGCCCCTGCCAATACAGCGGGGGCTGTTCGACATCCCCGACGACGTGGCCTACTTCAACTGCGCCAGCCTTTCGCCACAGCTGCGGGCGGCCGGCCAGGCGTCAGCGGCCGCCCTGCGCCGGCGCGCCCACCCGTGGCTGATCCGCGGCGACGACTGGTTCACCGAGGCCGAGGAGCGCCGGGCGCTGTTCGCCCGGCTCGCCGGTGTCGACGCCGACGGCGTCGCCCTGGTCCCCGCCACCAGCTACGGCCTTGCCGTTGCGTCCGCCAACCTCGCCGCCACGCCAGGTCAGCGGGTCCTCGTCCTGGCCGACGACTACCCCTCCAACTACTACACCTGGCAGTCCTTCGCGCGGCGCACCGGCGCGACCGTCACCACCGTGAGCCGGCGGGACGGGCAGACCTGGGCCGAGGCCGTCCTGGATGCGCTGGACGAGCGGACCGCGGTGGTTGCGGTGCTGGCGGCGCACTGGACCGACGGCGGGTCGGTCGACCTGGCCGCGGTCGGGTCGCGGGCCCGCGCGGCCGGGGCCGCCCTGGTGGTCGACGCCAGCCAGGCGCTGGGGGCGATGCCGCTGGACCTGGCCGCCATCCAGCC
>DATHIG010000047.1:0-2690 GCA_035490035.1 Actinomycetes bacterium | reverse complement strand
GTTTCCGCAACCGCCTGCGAGCCGTCATGGCCTGTCACGGCCTGTCACGCCGATCGGCTAGGGTTTCCGCACATGCCCGACTCCCTCTCCCTCGACCAGGCCAGGCGGGTCGCCCTGGCCGCCCAGGGTCTGGCGGCGTCGCCCCGGGCCAGCCGGGCCGGGCCGGCGAGGCTGCGCGCCGCCCTGGACCAGCTGGGCGCCATCCAGATCGACTCGATCAACGTGGTCGCCCGCAGCCACGAGCTGGTGCTGGCCGCCCGCGCCGGTGCCCACGATCGGGCGGCCTTCGATCGGGTCGTCTACCGTCGCCGGGCCGGCTTCGAGTACTGGGGGCACGCCGCCTCGTTCCTGCCCATGGCCCAGTTCCGGCTGTGCCTGCCCCGGATGCGGCGGCTGGCCGCCGCCACCCGTGGCTGGTGGGCGGACATCCGCCAGCGCAACCACCAGCTGTACGGCCCGGTGCTGGACCGCATCCGGGCCGAAGGGCCGCTGGCCGCCTCCGCCTTCCGCGACCCCGACGGCCCGCGCCGCGGCAGCTGGTGGGACTGGGCGCCGGCCAAGCATGTGCTCGAGGACCTGTTCGACCAGGGCGTGGTGCTGGTCCACGACCGGGTCAACTTCGAGCGCCGCTACGACCTGGCCGAGCGGGTCCTCCCGCCCGGGGTCGACACCTCCGAGCCGACGCCGGGCGAGGCCGCCCTCGAGCTGACCCTGCTGGCCGCCCGTGCCCTTGGCGTCGGCACCGCCGCCGACCTGGCCGACTACTACCGGCTGCGGCCGGCCGACGCCCGGGCGGCCCTGGCCGAGGCGGTGGCCGCCGGCCTGCTCCAGGAGGTCGCCGTCGCCGGCTGGGCCAAGCCGGCCTACCTGCTCCCGGGTACCCGGGTGCCGCGGCGGGTGGCCCACCCGCCGGTGCTGCTCAGCCCGTTCGACTCCCTGATCTGGTCGCGCGAGCGCACCGAGCGGCTGTTCGGCTTCCGCTACCGGCTGGAGGTCTACGTGCCCGCCCCCAAGCGGGTCCACGGCTACTACACGATGCCGGTGCTTGCCGGCGGCCAGCTGGTGGCCCGGGTCGACCCCAAGCACGACCGCCAGGACGGCCGCCTGCTGCTGCGGCGCCTGCACCTGGAGGCGCCCGCCGCGCCCGCCGCCGCCGTGGCCGCGACCGCGGCCGCGGCCGCCCGGCTGGCCGTCCACCTGGGCGCCGACCGGGTCGAGGCCGGCGACGCCATGCCCGCCGACCTGGCCAAGCAGCTGCGGGTGGCGCTGGAGACCGTGGGGCCCCTGGGGACGGCCGGCGCCTGAGCCCTGCCGACCCGCGCTACCCTGCGGGGTGTCCCGTCGAGCCGCCAAAGGGGGCGAGCGGATGATCCCGCAGCGCAAGGGCACGGCCTCCAAGCAGGCCCACGTCGACCTCCCCGAGGGAACCTGCGAGGAGGAGCACGGCCGCCAGGCGTTCACCGGCCGCGCCTCCCACCTGTACCGGACCGCGCCCCCGACCGCCTGGGTCAAGGTCGAGGGCCCGCTGCGCCCGTGGGCGTTCGACTGGAACCAGCTCACCCCGCCCGACCAGACCGACCCCGATGGCGACCCGCTGGTGGTGCTGTCCAACACCGACCTGTCGGTGCTGGTGTCGCGCCGGTCGGCGCCGATGCCGTTCTTCGTCCGCGACGCCGACGGCGACGTCGTCTATTTCGTGCACCGGGGCGAAGGCACGCTGGAGACCGACTACGGCCCGCTGCGGTTCCGGGCCGGCGACTACCTGGTGGTGCCCAAAGGCACCACCCACCGGGTGGTCCCGACCACCACCGACAACTTCTTCCTGCTGATCGAGGGGGACGAGTTCGTCCTGCCCGACAAGGGCCTGCTCGGCCACCACGCCCTGTTCGACCCGGGGGTGCTGGAGACGCCGGAGCCCGAACCGCACGACGAGCGGGGCGAGTTCCGGGTCCGGGTGCGGCGCCGCGGCGAGGTCACCACCTTCACCTTCCCGCACCATCCCCTGAACGTCGTCGGCTGGCAGGGCGACCTGGCACCGTTCCGGCTCAACGTGGCCGACTTCCGCCCGGTGGTCAGCCCCCGCTACCACCTGCCGCCGAGCGTCCACACCACCTTCCGGTGCCGCGGCTTCGACATCGCCACCTTCGCCCCCCGCCCGTTCGAGACCGACCCCGGGGCGCTGCGGGTGCCCTTCTACCACTCCAACATCGACAACGACGAGCTGCTCTTCTACCACGACGGCGACTTCTTCAGCCGCAAGGGGATCGACAAGGGCATGGCCACCCTGCACCCGGCCGGGGTCCACCACGGCCCCCAGCCGGGCGCGGCCGAGGGCGCGGCCGCCAAGGAGATGACCGACGAGGTGGCGGTGATGATCGAATGCCTGGAGCCGCTCACCGTCAGCCCCGAGGCCGAGAAGGCCTCGATCCAGGCCTACGCCACCTCATGGGCCAGAGGGCTCGGCCTGCTCGACGAGTGACCACACCACGGCGCAGCGTCGGGCACCGGCGGGGGCTCGGGTTCGCCCAGAGGCGGCGCGGGCTCGGCCGGGGGGTCGGGCTCGGCCGGGGGCTGGGGATCCCGGTCCGGCTGGACCTCTCCTGGTTCGCCGGGCTGGCGCTGTTCGTGGGCCTGAGCCGGGAGCTGTGGGCCCCGGCGGTGGTGGGCCCGGCCGCGCTGGGGCTGTCGCT
>DATHIG010000046.1:0-5451 GCA_035490035.1 Actinomycetes bacterium | reverse complement strand
CGGACGGCCAGCCGCCGCGACCGCGACCAGCTGCTCGGCGTGCTGCGGGCCCTCGACTCGCGGGCCGGCGCGCTCGCCCTGACCGGCCGGCCGGCGCCCGTCTCCCGCCGCTCCCCGGCCGCCGCCGAGGCGCTGATGCGGCGCTGGCAGACCGGCCGCCTGCCGCTGCAGCGGCGGCTGGCCGCCGCCGTCGGCCCGGTCGCCCTGCTGGCCGCCTATGCCTGGCCCGGTCCGGCCAGGGCGGCCACCGGCTACCCGGGACCGCTCGGCCCGGCCCCTGACATCCCCAGGAGGCTGGCGCCGCTGCGGGTCGACGGCGACGAGGAGCTGGACTGCGACGTGGTGGTGGTCGGCTCGGGCGCCGGCGGCGGGGTGGTGGCGGCCGAGCTGGCCCGGGCCGGGATGGCGGTGGTCGTGCTCGAGAAGGGCGGGTACGCGGCCGAGCGCGACTTCCACCACCAGGAGGGCGAGGCCTACCGCGACCTGTACCTGTACGCCCTCACCCTGACCACCGACGACCTCGCCTGCCGGATCCTCGCCGGGTCGACGCTGGGCGGCGGCACGGTGGTGAACTACTCGACCTCGTTCGTGACCCCGCCGCCGGTGCTGGCCGAGTGGGCCGAGGTGTCGGGCATCGACGCGTTCGTCTCCGGCGAGGTCGCCGCCTCGCTGGAGACGGTCACCGACCGGCTGGGCGTCACCACCGGCCAGAGCAGCCCCGGCGCCCGCGACCAGGTGCTGGAGCGGGGGCTGGAGCGGCTCGGCTGGCACGTCGGCCGGCTGCCCCGCAACGTCCGCGGTTGCGCCCAGGACGCCGGCTGCGGCTGGTGCGGCTTCGGCTGCCGGCTCGGCGCCAAGCAGTCCACGCTGGTCACCTACCTGGAGGAGGCCGCAGCGCAAGGGGCCCGGCTGGTCGTCGGGGCCGAGGCCCGCCGGGTCCTCATCTCCGACGGTCGGGCCGCGGGCGTCGAGGCGCTGGGGGAGGGCGGCCACCGGCTGCGGGTCAGGGCGCGGGCGGTGGTGGCCGCCGCCGGGGCCATCGAGACCCCGGCCCTGCTGCTCCGGTCGGGCCTGCGGGGGCAGGTCGGCCACCACCTGCGCCTGCACCCAGGCACCGCCGCCATGGGCCGGTTCGAGGAGCCGGTCCGCTGGTGGGAGGGCACCCTGCAGGCCCGCTACTCGGCCCAGCTGCGCGACCGCCTCGGACCGTACGCGCCCATCTTCGAGACCGTGCCCATCCACCCGGGGACGGCCGCGGTGGCCCTGCCCTGGCAGTCGGCCGCCGCCCATCGGGCGCTGATGGAGCAGTCCGCGAACCTGTCGCTGGTCGGGGTGCTGTGCCGCGACACCACCGCCGGCCGGGTCCGGGTCGACCGCGACGGCAGCCCGCGGGTCCGCTGGCGCCTGAACGCCGCCGACGAGGCCCGCATGGCCGCCGGCCTGGCCGCCGCCGGAGAGGTGCTGGCGGCCGCGGGAGCCAGCGAGGTGTTCAGCGTCCACCGGCAGCGGTTCGCCTTCCGGCCCGGCGCCCCGGACGCCCACCGGGCCTGGGCGGAGGCGACCAGGCAGGCCGGGTTCGGCGGCGGCCGGGCGACGCTGGCCTCCTACCACCAGATGGGCTCCTGCCGGATGGGCACCGACCCGGCCACCTCGGCCGTCGGCCCCGACCACCAGACCCACGAGGTGAGCGGCGTCTACGTGGCCGACGCCTCACTGTTCCCGACGGCCGTCGGCGTCAACCCGATGCTGTCGGTCATGGCCCTGGCCCACCGGGCCGCCGGCCGGGTCGCCGCCCGCCTGGCCTGACCCGCCGCGCGGGCGCTAGCCGCAGGAATCGACCAGCCGGGCGCCGGCGGCGCGCCAGTCGAAGCCGGACGGCCACTGGGTGTCGCCGCTGGCCTGCGCCCCCGCCAGGTGGGCGCCGCGCAGGTCGGCGCCCTGCAGCTGGGTGCCGCACAGCAGCGACTGCTCCAGGTGGACCCCGACCAGGTCGGCGCGCTGCAGGCTGACCCCGCGGATGTCGGCGCCGCGCAGGTCGGCCCCGGCCAGCTTGGCCCAGCCGAGCCGGGCCCCAGGCAGCAGCGAGCCGCCGAGGTCCAGCGGCGGGTCGCCCGGCAGGACGGTCCGGCGGGCCAGCACGGTGGCCGCGGCATGCACGTCCGCCTGCCGAGCCTGCAGGGATGGGGACGCCGCGGCCGGCCCCACCGGCGGGCGGTGCGAGTGCGCCCGGACGTAGGCGGAGAGGATCTCGAACACCTGGACGCGGTCCTGGGACGACCACCCGACGGCGGGGGGCTCGGCCACCGGCATGCCCCCCAGGCCCGACCCGTCCTGCGACTGCCCCGCTGACGCACGGGCGGCGATCCGCTCCAGGCCGTAGATACCGCCCAGCCTGACGTCGAGCTGCTCGCTGCCGAGCTGGTCGAGCGCTCGGGCGAACCGCTCGCCGGCCTGCTCCTGACCGGCGACGGCCAGCTGCTGCCGCAGCTGCTGGCGGTCGGTCTCCAGCTGCTGCCAGGTGACCGCCACGGCGGCGATCACGGCAACGCCTGCGACCGCCTGCAGCAGCCCGATCCGGACGTCGTTCTGCAGCTTCAGCCGGTTGTCCTCCAGCCGGCCGCGGGCCGCGGAGTCGGCGACGCCGGCCAGGGACGCGGGCGACCGGGCGGGCACGAACCATCGCGGGACCAAGAAGACGAACACGAACAGCCCGACCGCCAGCACCCGCGGCCAGTGCTCGGCCAGCCACGGCGACGGCGCCAGCCAGCCGACCAGCAGCAGCCCAGCAAGCGACGACAGCGCCACCAGGCCACGCCGCCGAGAACGAAGCCCTCCGGCCATGTGCCCCCCCAAGCTCAGGGTCCGGTCCGGGCAAGTCTCTCACACTCCCCGAGCCACCCGGTGTCCAACGCACTGGCGGTCCGGGCCGCCGGACCGTAGGCTCGGCGGCGATGAACCAGCGACTACGGGCGATCTGCGACCTGGCGGCGTCGAGTGTGCGCGAGTATGTCGGCCGCCACGAGTACGACGGCAAGATCGAGGACCTCTCCCCTGAGGGGGTGAAGGCCGGCCTGGCCCGGCTCGGCGCGGGGCCGGAGCCCGACCACCCGCACGACGCGGCCCACCTGGCCGCCTTCGAGCGGCTGACCCGGCTGGAGCTGGGCGAGCTGGAGCTGCACCGTTCCAACCCGCTGTACCACATCGGCGCCCTCGACGTGTCCTGCTACGACCGCGAGTACGCCCCGGAAGCCGAACGGGCCGAGGCCAGCCGGCGCCACCTCGCCGCCTGGCCCGACGCGGTCGACGCCGCGGTGGCCGCCCTCGACCGGGTGCCCGCCCCGGCCGCCGAGGCCCTGCTGCCGGCCGCCCAGGGCCTGATCGCCGAGCTCGACCCGGCCGGCGGGGACGCGGTCGTCGAGCGGGCCATCGCCGCCCACGCGCGCCTGGTCGGCCACCTGGAGGCGGCCGCCGCCGGCGGGGACCGGGACGCCGCGCTGGGGCGGGGACCGCTGGAGCGGCTGCTCGGCACCGGGGAGGCGCTGCCGGTCGACCTCGGACGGCTGGAGGAGCGGGCCGACGCCGAGCGGGACCGGCTGCGGGAGCTGCTGGACGATGCCTGCGGGCGCCTGCAGCCCGGCCGTCCCACCGCCGAGGTGGTGGACGCGCTGCTGGCCGACCATCCCGACGCCGACGGGGTGATGGAGGAGGCCCGCTCCTCCACCGCCGAGTCGATCGCCTTCACCGTCGACCACGACCTGGTGCCCGGGCTGGACGGCGAGTGCCTGGTCGCGGTCTCGCCCAAGTCGCGCCGCTGGGCGATCGCCATGATGTCCTGGGCCGCCCCCTACGAGCAGGACGCCCCGTCCCGGTACTACATCTCCCCGCCGGAGCCGGACTGGCCGGCCGACGAGCAGGACGACTGGTTGAAGGTGTTCAGCCGGGCCACCCTGCCCGCCATCACCGTCCACGAGGTCGCCCCCGGCCACTTCGCCCACGGGCGCCACCTGCGCCGCGCCGCCTCCGACGTCCGCCGGACGCTGCACTCGATGGCGTTCGTCGAGGGCTGGGCCCACTACGGCGAGGAGCTCTGCGTCGAGGAGGGCTTCCACGCCGGGGACCCGCGCTTCGCCGCCGGGGTGGCCCTTGAGGCGCTGCAGCGGGTCACCCGCCTGGCCGTCTCCATCGGCCTGCACGCCGGGACCATGACCGTCCAGGACGGCGCCGCCCGCTTCGAGGCCGACGCCTTCTGCTATGGCCCGGCGGCACGGGCCGAGGCGGCCAGAGCGACCTTCGACCCCACCTACGGCCGCTACACCTGGGGCAAGCTGGAGATCCTCCGGCTCCGCGAGGAGGCAAGGGCCCGCTGGGGCTCCACCTCCTCCCACGCCCGCTTCCACGATGCCCTCCTGCGCCTTGGCTCGCCCCCGCTCGGCCTGATGGCCGCCGCCCTTGACGGCAACCGGGCGGCAACCTAGCCACCCGCCTGCCCGGGGGCGGCTCAAGGGGTAACCGGCGGGGTCGAGACAATGAACGTCGCAGGTTGCGCAGGGACCACCGCTATGCAAGCTGCGGCTGAAATGCCACCATAATTGGCTGAACCACGCTGATCCGAGCCAGGAGCCGAGCCGCCGTGTCCGAGACGACCGCCAGCGCACCGCCGAGCGGGGCAGAAGACCCGGTTGCCGACGAACGCGACCTGTACGACCCCTACCTGTACATCAACCGCGAGATCTCCTGGCTGCAGTTCAACGACCGGGTCCTGGCCATGGCCGCCGACCCGCAGTTCCCGCTGCTGGAGCGGCTGAAGTACCTGGCCATCTTCTCCAGCAACCTGGACGAGTTCTTCATGGTCCGGGTGTCGGGGCTGCGCGACCAGGTCCAGACCGGCATGGTCACCCGCGGCTCGGACGGCTGGACCCCCAGCGAGACCCTCGAGGCGATCGCCAAGCACGTCGGACCGACCATCGAGCACCAGGTGCGGGTGTTCCTGGACGAGGTCAGCCCGGCCATGGCCGAGGCCGGCATCCGCATCGCCGACATCTCCGAGCTGAACAGCCAGGAACGCGACTTCCTGCGCGACTACTTCCACCGTCAGGTCTTCCCGGTGCTGACCCCGCTGGCCGTCGACCCCAGCCACCCGTTCCCCTACATCTCCAACCTGTCGCTGTCGCTGGCCGTCACCGTCCGCTATCCCGGCACCTCCCGCGACCGCTTCGCCAGGGTCAAGGTGCCCGGCATCCTGCCCCGGTTCGTGCCGCTGGGTGACGGCAACACCTTCGTGCCGCTGGAGCAGGTGGTCGCCAGCCAGCTGGACAAGCTGTTCCCGGGGATGAACGTGGTCGAGGCCCACCCGTTCCGGGTCACCCGCGACGCCGACATCGAGCTGGCCGAGGACGAGGCCGACGACCTGCTGGTCGCCGTCGAGCAGGAGCTGCGCCGGCGCCGCTTCGG
>DATHIG010000045.1:0-3523 GCA_035490035.1 Actinomycetes bacterium | reverse complement strand
CGTCCGCAGCCGCGAGAACCGGGTCCTGCTCGGGGTGGCCGGTGGGCTCGGCGAGCGGCTCGGGGTCGACCCGGTCCTGATCCGGGTCGCCTTCGCGGTGCTGGCCATCGCCGGCGGCTCCGGCGTCGTCTTCTACCTGCTGGCCTGGGCCGTCTCGGTGGAGCCGGACAGCGATGCGGCCAGGGAAACGCCCGTCCGGCGGCCGTCGGCCAGGCAGGCCCTCGCCCTCGGGCTGGTCGTGCTCGGGAGCCTGCTGCTGCTGCGGGAGATCGGCCTGTGGTTCGGCGACCAGATCGTCTGGCCCATCGCCCTCGCCGCGGCCGGCTCGGCGGTCATCTGGGCCCGCAGCGACGACCGCGACCGGGCCCGCTGGACAATTGCCGGGGCCCGCTTCCCCGGCAACCCGGTCGAGGCGCTGTTCACCGGCCGGGTCGGCCTGATCCGGATCGCGGTCGGCGGGCTGCTGGTGGCCAGCGGCCTTGGCCTCGGGTTCGCCAATACCGGCGCCGACCTGGCCGCGGCCGGCAACGCCCTGCTTGGGGTCGCCGTCACCGTTGTCGGGCTCGGCCTGATCTTCGGGCCCTGGGCGGCCAGGCTGGTCCACCAGCTGGCCGAGGAGCGGCGCGGCCGTATCCGCTCCGAGGCACGCGCCGAGATGGCCGCCCACCTCCACGACTCGGTGCTGCACACGCTGGCCCTGATCCAGCGGGCCGACGCCTCCCCGGAGGTCGTCGCCCTGGCTCGCCGCCAGGAACGGGAGCTGCGGGCCTGGCTGTACCGGGCGCCGGTGCCGCCGGAGGGCCGGCTGCGGCTGGCCGTCGAGGCGATCGCGACCCGGGTCGAGCAGCGCCACAACGTGCCCGTTGACGTGATCGTCGTCGGCGACGCTCCGCTGGACGCGGCCGCGATGGCACTGGTCGACGCCTGCCAGGAGGCGGCGCTCAACGCGGCCAGGCATTCGGGGGCGCCCCTGGTCTCGGTCTACGTCGAGGTCGAGCCGGACGAGCTCACCGGCTTCGTGCGCGACGAGGGCAAGGGGTTCGACCCCGATCAGGTCCCGACCGATCGCCGCGGCATCGCCGACTCGATCCGCGGCCGGATCAGGCGCCACGGCGGCAGCGCGACCATCGTCTCCAGCCCCGGCGACGGCACCGAGGTCCAGCTCCGCCTGCCAAGGGGGACGGGGGTGCCCCGATGATCAGGGTGTTTCTCGTCGACGACCACCACCTGTTCCTGTCCGGGCTGCGGGCCGAGCTGGGTGGGGAGTTCGAGATCGTCGGCGAGGCCGGCGAGGTGGACGCGGCCGTCGACGGCATCAGGCGCACCCGGCCGGACGTCGTCCTGCTCGACGTGCACCTGCCAGGCGGCGGCGGCCGGGCGGTCCTTGAGGCGGTCCGCCAGACCGACCAGGACATCCGCTTCCTGGCCCTCTCGGTGTCGGACGCGGCCGAGGACGTCATCGGGGTGATCCGGGCCGGCGCCCGTGGGTACGTCACCAAGACCATCTCTCCGCCTGACCTGGCGGCCGCCATCCGCCGGGTCCATAGCGACGACGCCGTCTTCTCCCCGCGCCTGGCCGGGTTCGTGCTCGACGCCTTCCACGGCGACCTGACCGGCGTGGTCGACCCGGAGCTGGACCAGCTCACCACCCGGGAACGCGAGGTCCTGCGCCACATCGCCCGCGGCTTCACCTACAAGGAGGTCGCGCGCCGGCTGCACCTCTCGGTGAAGACGGTCGAGACCCACGTGTCGTCGGTGCTGCGCAAGCTGCAGCTGTCCAGCCGCCACGAGCTGACCCGCTGGGCCAGCGACCGTCGTCTGGTGTAAGGGTAACGACCCCATTCGTCACGGTTCTTGAACAATCGCCGTTGCGTGATTGCCTGATTCAGCGTTGATCGGCATGCTTGTCCGAGACGGGTCCGTCGACCGGGCCCGGCGGTGGGATCCCGAGCCGGAGATCTGCGATGAAGCAGCAGGCGAACCTGGCATTGGCCGGCGTCCTGGACGCACCAACCCGGCTGCGCGTTGTCGCCCCGCCGGCGGCTCGCGTCGTGGAGTGGACCACCCCGGCGCCGATCCAGGTCCCCCCCATCCGGACCCTGTTCCCCGCCATCCACCACGTCCAGGTCGACCGCTCGGCCGTTGGCCTGGCGCTCGCGCTGTGGGCCGCGACCACGCGCGCCGCCGAGCTGGGTCGGCGGCACACCGCGTCCCGGCTCTGGGCGAGGCGCTGGTCCCGCCAGACCGCGGCCCCCGGGTCGCCGGCCGCGGTCCTGACCGGGCCGCAGGCCATCATCCCGGTCGACCGCTTCGTCGCCTACCTGGAGGAGGCCGAACGCGCGTTCCCCGCCGACTCCCCCGCCGACCTGCTCTCCCGCATCCGCAACACCTACTACTCCGGCTTCCTGGTCGAGCAGCTCCTCCCCGACGCCTGCGCCAAAGGCGGCCGCACCCTGCACGGCAACCCCCGGCTGAGCAGGACCGCCCACCGCCACCTCACCGCGCGGGCCGACGAGAACGGCGTCGGCGACAACCCGTCTCCCTACGTGCTGCTCCCCTCGGGCGAGCAGGTCGACATCGGCCACCTGTTCCTCGGCCTCGACGCCCTGCTCCACCCCCGCACGACCGTGCCGTTCTCGGCCTACGGGGTGCCCAACATCGACGCCACCGGCTGGGTCGCCGACGTCGGCATGGCCTCGGTCTGGACCACCAGGCACGCCGCGGGCACCCCCGACCCGAGGGTGTCGCGCCGCCTGCCGTCGCCCGACCCCGACGCCTACTACCTGATGTCGGCCCCTGAAGCCGACCTGCTCGGCGACATCGACGTGTTCGCCATGCGGGCCCAGTGGGCGCTGGCGGCGGGCCAGCCGCTGTCGGCCGCCCTGCGCGACTACTACCTGGGCCACCGGTCCCGGCCGGCCGGGACCCGCTGGCGCTGGCGGGCGTTCGCGGCCGTCAACCGCCTCACCTACCGCCGGGCCGGCGGCGGCATCGCCTGGGACCCGGCCTGGCGGTCCGGGTGGGTGCGGCGGATCGACCGGTTCAACGACATCTACGGCGCCGGGGTCGGCGGCTCGCTCCTGGGGACGCTCATGCGGCCCATCCACCGCACCTGGCCAGAGACCCCCTACATGCTGGCCTTGTTCCTGGCGTGGGCCCAGCCCCTCCTCGAGGCCGAGCTGGCCACATAGGCCCAGCCGGCCGGGTGCGCGGTCCCTCACCGGCGGAGCACACGAGGCTCTCGGCCTCGCCGGCCACATCGGCCCAGCCGGCCGGGTGCGCGGTCCCTCACCGGCGAAGCACACGAGGTTCTCGGCCCTGCCGGCTGGGGTCGTCTAGCAGGGCGGCAGGGTTGTGGTGCTGGTGGTGGTCGAGCTACCGGGTGTTGTTGTTGTCGTGGTGGTCGACGAGGTGGTGGTCGACTCGCCCGTGGTGGTGCTGGTGGTGGTCGTCGTCTGGCACGGCTGGGTGGTGCTGGTGGTGGTTGACGACGCGGTGGTGGGCGGTCGGGTGGTCTGCGGTC
>DATHIG010000044.1:0-8869 GCA_035490035.1 Actinomycetes bacterium | reverse complement strand
ATGATCCAGCCCGGCCAGAACGACGTGCCCAGCCCCTGCGAGCCCTCGGCCAGCCACCAGACGGCGGTGGCCAACCCGCTGAGCAGCAGGAAGGCACCGGCGTGGAGCTTCAGCCAGCGCCGGCGGCGGTCGCCGACAACGGTCACGACTGAAGTCTACGAAGCACCTGCACCGATCGGCCACCGCCGGGGTGGCCGTTCGGCTGCGAGATGCTGGCGGCCTGGCCGATCAGGGGTCCGTCGGCCCGGCCCACAGCGGCTTGGCTTCGGCGGCACGGGCGGCGAGGTCGGGCAGCACCACGTCGGTCATCGTCTCGGGCAGGCCGATCTCCGGCCAGGCGCAGGCCAGGGTGAGCAGGCCCGCCGCCGGCAGGGGGGACGTCCAGAACGAGGCTTCCAGGCAGTAGCGGTCCTCACTGCTCGAGCTGGTCGTCCGGTACGGGTCGAGCCAGCTGGTCTCGCCCCAGTCGGTGTCACCGCCGCGGGTCAGCACGGCAATGCGGAGGGCGTGGCCCTCGTCGAACCGGGGCAGGGACCGCCGCTCGATCATGGCCCGCCGGCGCTGGTGGGCCCGTTCGGCCGCCGCCTTCCCCTCCTTCTCGAGCAGGTCCCAGTGCTCCTGGCGCGCGGTCGCCTCCAGCTCCTGCCTGGCCACGGCGTCCTCCAGCCGCTGGACGGTTGCCTCGCGCTCCCGCCGGCCGGCCGCCTCGGCATGAATGTCGAGGGCCACGACGGTCGCGTCCAGGCTCAGGCCGTCAGGGAACGCGGTGATCCGCCGCAGCGCGGCCACCGCACCGCTGCCCCTGACCAGGATCAGGCCGCTGTGCACGACCACCCCGAGCAGCTCCTCGTCTGGTTCCATGCTCTGCTCCTCGGTCGGTTGGTCGGTCAGCTCCGCTGGCGGGCCCGTTTGGCGGCCCGGCCGCGGGCGGCGCCGTCGAGCACACGCTTGCGCAGCCGCAGCAGCGATGGGGTGACCTCGACCAGCTCGTCGGGACCGACCCGCTCGATGGCCTGCTCCAGCGACAGCTGCGTCGGCGGCACCAGCCGGATGGCTTCGTCGGCGGCGTGGGTGCGGATGTTGGTCTTCTGCTTCTCTCGGGTCGGGTTGACGTCCATGTCGTCGGGTCGGGCGTTCTCGCCGATGATCATGCCCTCGTAGACCTGGGTGCCTGGGCCGACGAACAGCTCGCCCCGCTCCTGCAGCTGGTCGAGGGCGTAGCCGGTGGTGGTGCCGACCCGGTCGGCGACCAGGGCGCCGTTCACCCGGTCGTGGATCGGGCCGGCCCACTCGTCGTAGCCGTCGAACAGGTGGTGGAGGATGGCCGTGCCCCTGGTCGCGGTGAGCAGGGCCGACCGGAAGCCGATCAGGCCCCGCGCCGGGACCCGGAACTCCAGCCGCACCCACCCGGTGCCGTGGTTGACCATGTTGGCCAGGCGGCCCTTGCGCAGGGACAGGCCCTGGGTGATGACGCCGACGAACTCCTCGGGCACGTCCAGGGTGACGGCCTCGTAGGGCTCCTGCACGCGGCCGCCGACCACCCGGGTGATCACCTCCGGCCGCGACACCTCCAGCTCGTAGCCCTCGCGCCGCGCCTGCTCGACCAGGATGGCCAGCTGCAGCTCGCCCCGCCCCTGGACCTCGAAGGTGTCGGGCGAGCTGGTCGGCAGCACCCGGATGGAGACGTTGCCCAGCACCTCGCGGTCCAGCCGCTCCTTGAGGTGCCGGCTGGTCAGGTAGCTGCCGTCGTTGCCGGCGAACGGCGAGGTGTTGACCCCGAAGCGCATCGAGATGCTCGGCTCGTCGATCGAGACCACCGGCAGGGGCCGCGGGTCCTCGGGGTCGGTGACCGTCTCGCCGACGGTCACGTCGCCCAGCCCGGCGATGGCCACGATCTCCCCCGGCCCGGCATGGTCGAGGTCGGACCGGGACAGCCCGATCGCGCCGACGATCTTGGTCACCTTGGCGATGGCCAGGGTCCCGTCGCGCTTGGCCACCCCGACCCGGTCGCCGAGGCCGACCTCCCCCTGCCAGAGGCGCCCGACGGCCAGGCGGCCGACGTAGGGGTCGGCGTCCAGGTTGGTGACCAGGAACTGCAGCGGGTGGCCTGGCTCATAGGAGGGCGGCGGCGTGGTGGCGACGATCGTCTCCAGCAGCGGGCCGAGGTCCTCGGCGAGCTCGTGGGGATGGTGGCCGGCCCGCCCGGTGCGGGCGTTGGCGTACAGGATCGGGAAGCCGACCTGATGCTCGTCGGCGTCAAGGTCAAGGAACAGCTCCTCGATCTCGTGGACGACCTCGCCGGGCCGGGCGTCGGGCCGGTCGACCTTGTTGACGCAGACCACCACGGGCAGGCGGCGGGCCAGGGCCTTGCCGAGCACGTAGCGGGTCTGGGGCAGCGGCCCCTCGCTGGCGTCGACCAGCAGCAGCACGGCGTCCACCATGCGCAGCGTCCGCTCGACCTCGCCGCCGAAGTCGGCGTGGCCGGGCGTGTCGACCACGTTGATGCGCACCCCCCGGAACTCCACCGCGGTCTGCTTGGCCAGGATGGTGATGCCCTTCTCGCGCTCCAGGTCCATCGAGTCCATGACCCGGTCGACGACCTCCTGGTTGGCCCGGTACACCCCCGACTGGCGGAGCATGGCATCGACCAGCGTGGTCTTGCCGTGGTCGACATGCGCGACGATGGCGACGTTGCGCAGGTCGTGACGGATCGCGGGCACGTCGGAGGTCCTCTCCCCTGGCTGGTTGCGCACAACCTTCCCATGATAGCGGAGGTGCCGCCCCGGTTGATCAGGCGAGGGCGACCACCACGCCCTCGTCGCCGAGGGACAGCCAGGACCCCGCGGCAGCCGGGCAGCAGTGCAGGCCGACCGCGGGTACAGTGACCGCGGTGCGCCGGGAAGCCTGGTCGGCAAGCAATCCGCCCACCATCGTCGAGGAGCCAGATGCCGGCCGCAGGTGACCGCAAGCCGCTGGTCCCGCCGCCGCTGCGCCTGCCGACCCCGCTGCGCGAGTACCTGCACGAGGAGGCCGCCGGCGGCATCGTGCTGATGATGGCGGCGGCGCTGGCGCTGGTCTGGGCGAACTCGCCCTGGCGGGCCGCCTATGCCGCCCTGTGGGAGACCAGGCTGGCCTTCCAGCTCGGCCGCCTCGCCATCGAGGCCGACCTTCGCCGCTGGGTCGACGACGGCCTCATGACCCTGTTCTTCCTGGTCGTCGGGCTGGAGATCAAGCGCGAGCTGGTCGCCGGCGAGCTGCGGACCTGGCGCATGGCCGCCCTCCCGGTGGTGGCCGCAGCCGGCGGCATGGCGGTGCCGGCGGCGATCTACGCCGCTGTCAACGCCGGCCAGCCCGGCGCCGCCGGCTGGGGGGTGCCGATGGCGACGGACATCGCCTTCGCCCTCGGCGTGCTCGCCCTGCTTGGCTCGCGGGTGCCGGCGGCGCTCAAGGTGTTCCTGCTCACCCTGGCGGTGGTGGACGATCTCGGCTCGATCGCGGTGGTGGCCCTGTTCTACAGCCGTGGCGTCGACCTGGCAGCCCTGGCCGCCGCCGCCGGGCTGCTGGCACTGGTGGCGGTGCTGGTCCGGGTCAGGATCTGGTGGCTGCCCGTGCACGTCGGGCTGGGGCTGGTCCTGTGGCTGACCATGTGGCATGCGGGGGTCAGCCCGGCCCTCGCCGGCGTGGCCATGGGCCTGCTCACCCCGGCAAGGCCGACCCAGGACCGGATGGTGGCCCGCGACCGTGGCGGCGCGCTGGCTGACCAGCTGGCCGCCGACCCCCGGCCGCCGCGCCTGCGCGAGGTGCTGCGCGAGGCCAGGGGGACGGTGCCGCTGGCCGAGCGCCTGGCGCACGACCTGCACCCGCTGAGCGCCTTCGTCGTGGTGCCGCTGTTCGCGCTGGCCAACGCCGGCGTCTCCCTCGACCGCGGCGGGCTGGCCGCGCCGGGTGCCGGGGCCGTGCTGGGCGGCGTCCTGGCCGGCCGGGTACTCGGCAAGCTGGCCGGCATCAGCGCCGCCACCTGGCTGGCGGTCCGGCTGGGCCTGGCGCTCCGGCCCGTGGCGACGAGCTGGGCCCAGCTGGCCGGCGTGGCCACGGTGGCCGGGATCGGCTTCACCGTGCCGCTGTTCGTGGCCGACCTGGCCTTCCCGGACGGCCGCTTCCAGGCTCCGGTCAAGCTCGGCCTGCTGCTGGCCTCGGTGGTCGCCGGCGCCGCCGGGGCGCTGGTCCTGCTCCTGGCCGGCCGGAAGGACAACGCGTAGTACTGGCCGGGGGCGACGCACCTCCCGGCCCTCAGCCGTCCTCGGGGTCGGGGCGGGCGGTGGAGGCGCGGATGGTGTCGAGCAGCCTGTCCAGCAGGACCCCGCGCAGGCGGGCCTCGAGGGCGATGGAGATGAGGCTGGCGACCACCCCGGCGTAGGCCATGGTGGCCGCGATCTCGGCCACCTCCCAGTCCTTGACCCGCGAGCTGTGCAGGTTCAGGGCGCCGATCGGCTCGCCCTCGGGCAGAGACAGCGGCGCGCACAGCACCGCCCGGACCTTGGCCTGGTCGATCAGGTGGCGCAGGTCGGGCCAGCGCCCGTCGGCGGTGACGTCGCGGGAGGACACGGGCATCTCCTGGGCGAACGAGTCGAGGGCCGGGCCGGCGCCGAGGCGCTCCTGGGCGGTGGCCAGCCCACGACCGGACCGGCCGGTGGCGGCGGCACAGCGCAGCACCTCATGCTGGTCGGCCAGCATCACCCCGGCCCCGTGGGCCCGTATCACCGTCGCCGCCGCCTCGGCCGCCCGCTGGAGGGCGGCCGGCAACCCCTCCCCCGCCAGTCCGTCGACCCCCAGGAGCAGGAGCCGCAGCTCCTGGGACACGGACCTCCGGTCGATCGGCATGGCAACGCCGCCTCGCGTGCCCGTGAAGGCACATCATCGATGGGCATGCGCTTGCTGGATACACGCCGAGCCGGAGGTCAAAACCGCTTCCTGCCCGATCAGGCGAGCTGCGCGGCCAGCTCCTCAGGCTCGGTGACTGGCCGCTGGCAGACGAAGTGCTCGCAGACGTAGGCGGTGGCGCGGCCCTCCAGGGTAGGGCGGTCGGCCAGCAGCGGGATCTCCTGCTGCGCGGCCCGGTCGTCGGGTGCGGCCGCAGCGACCACCCGGTTGGGCTGGTAGGTCCCCCAGACCTGGGCGAGCAGGGCGTCGGTGTCCTCCGCCCCCGGCCGGCCGACGATCGCAACCTCCCTGACCCTGGCCAGGGCGAAGTCGGCCGCCCCGAGCGCGTGGCCGAACCCGGTCGGGGCCCGGCCGAGCACGCCGAGGACGGGCCGCAACGCCTCCAGGCCAGCCCGTTCCCAGTCCTGGGCGCCGGTCAGGCGGCCGAGCCGCTGGAGCACGTCGGCGGCGACCGACGAACCGGCCGGGACGGCGTTGTCGAACAGCTCCCGCGGCCGGACCACCAGCTGCTCGGCGTCCCGGCCGGTCTGGTAGAAGCCGTCGCCACCTGGGTCGGCGAACAGCTCCACCATGGCCTCGGCCAGGCGCCTTGCCCGCCGCAGCCAGCGCAGGTCGAAGGTGGTCTCGTACAGGGTAAGGCAGGCCTCGGCCATGCAGGCGTGGTCGTCCAGGTAGCCGGGGCCGCCCGTGCGCCCCTCGCGCCAGGAGCGCAGCAGCCGCCCCCGCTGGTCGCGCAGCGCGCCCAGCACGAAGTCGGCGGCGGCGACCGCCGCGTCGAGGTACCGCGGCTCGCCGAAGGCACGGCCGGCCTCGGCAAGGGCCGAGATGGCAAGGCCATTCCAGGCGGCCAGCACCTTGTCGTCGGTGGCCGGGTGGACGCGGGCCTCGCGGGCCTCCCGAAGCCGCGGCAGGGCGGCCGCGACCTGATGCTGGAGCTCCTCGACCGAGATGCCGGCCTCCTGGGCCACGGCCTGCGCCGGGTGGGGCGTCCACAGGACGTTGGTGCCCTCCCAGTTGCCAGCGGGGATGGCGCCGAGCCAGCGCGCGACCGGCTCCCCGGCGATCCCGGCCAGCTCGTCAAAGGACCAGACGAAGAAGCGCCCCTCGACCCCCTCGGAGTCGGCGTCCTGGGAGGAGAAGAACCCGCCGTCCGGGTGCCGCAGCTCGCGCAGCAGGTAGTCGGCGGTCCGGCCCGCGCTCCGGCGGTACCGGTCGGTGCCGGTGAGCTGCCAGGCGTGGGTGTAGAGCCGCACCAGCAGGGCGTTGTCGTACAGCATCTTCTCGAAGTGCGGGACCAGCCAGCGCCCGTCGGTCGAGTACCGGTGGAAGCCCCCGCCGAGCTGGTCGAAGATGCCGCCGGCGGCCATCCGGTCAAGGGTCAGCCTGGCCATGTCGAGCGCCCCGGCGAAGCCGCGCAGGTGGCAGCGGAGCAGGAACTCGAGGGTCATCGGCTGGGGGAACTTGGGCGCCTGACCGAACCCGCCCCAGGTGCTGTCGAACACGCCCCGCAGCCCGTCGAACGCCTGGCGCAGGGTCTCCTCCCGCAGCTGGCCGTCCCCGGCCCCGTCGCCGAGGCTGCCGGACTGGGCGGCGATCACCTGCACGATCTGGGCGCCGTGGCGGCGGGCGTCCTCGCGCCGCCTGGTCCAGGCGTCGGCCACCGCGGTCAGCACCCTGCCGAAGCTCGGCATCCCTGGCCGGTCGACCCTGGGGTAGTAGGTGCCGGCGTGGAACGGGCCGCCCTCGGGGGTCAGGAACACCGTCATCGGCCAGCCACCGTGGCCGGTCATCGCCTGCACCGCATCCATGTAGATGCCGTCGAGGTCGGGCCGTTCCTCGCGGTCCACCTTGACGCAGACGAAATGCTGGTTCATGAGCGCGGCCGTCTCGGGGTCCTCGAAGGACTCGTGGGCCATCACGTGGCACCAGTGGCAGGCGGCGTAGCCGATCGAGAGCAGGATCGGCTTGTCCTGGTCGCGCGCCCGTTCCAGGGCCTCCTCGCCCCACGGGTACCAGTCCACCGGGTTGTAGGCGTGCTGGAGCAGGTAGGGGCTCGTCTCGCCGATCAGCCGGTTGGGGGCTGGCTGGTTGTCCATCCGGTCAGTGTAGGCTCGGCCGGCGAGCCAGCTGACCAAGGAGGACGCACCCGTGGACGAGCAGGCGGTCGCCGCCTGGCTGGACGGCTACAGCCAGGCCTGGAAGACCTACGACCCTGAGCAGATCGGCGCGTTGTTCAGCGAGGACGCCGTCTACTTCTACAACCCGTTCGACGAGCCGGTCACGGGTCGTGAGGCGATCGTCGCCTCGTGGCTCGAGGAGCGCGACGAGGCCGGGACCTACGAGGGCCGCTACCGGCCGGTGCTGGTCGCCGGCGATGTGGCGGTGGCCAGGGGCTACAGCCGCTACCTGGACACCAACGGCACCCTGGCCGAGGAGTACGACAACCTGTTCCTGCTCCGCTTCGACGCCGACGGGCGCTGCGCCACCTACCGCGAGTGGTACATGGCGAAGCCCGACCCGGACGGCGACTGAGGCTGCAACCGGGTCGGCGATCCTGACCCGGGAACAGATCCACGTCGGCGCGGATGGCAGCTTGGCGGATGGACAGCCCGCGCTGGTCGCGGAGACGCTGGAGGTAGACGCGCCGAGGGGGTCGCTGTGGTGACATCGCTGCTGGTCGACGTGGTCCGCAGGGAGCCGCTGGGCGCCGCCGACGGCCTCTCGGGAAGCCTGCTGGAACGGGTCGAGCTGGCCGGGGGCCGGCAACTGGTCGTCAAGCACATCCTGGCGGCCTCCGACTGGATCATGCGTGCCAGCAACGACCAGGGTCGGGCGGCCGAGCTGTGGTCGTCGGGCGTGCTGGCCCGGGTGCCCGCCGCCATCGACCACGCAGTCCTCGGGGCGGAGCGGCAAGGGGCCGGCTGGGCGGTGATCATGCGCGACGTTTCGGCCGCGCTGCTTCCCGACCACGTCCGGTTGACACGGGGCGACAGCCGGCGGGTGCTGGCGGCGGCGGCCGCGCTCCACGCCGAGTTCTGGGACGACCAGCCGCTGGAGCTGTGCTCGCTGGTCGACCGCTACCAGATCCTCTCCCCGGCCACGGCCAGGCGGGAGGCCGGCGGCGTCGACGTGGTGCCCAGCCTGATCGGGCGGGGCTGGGAGCGGTTCGGCGAGCTGGTCCCGGCCGAGGTCGCCGAGCCGGTGCTGGCGATCCTGGAGCGGCCCGAGCCCTTCACCCGGCAGCTGGCCCGGTTCCCGTCGACGCTCATCCACGGCGACCTCAAGCTCGGCAACCTCGGCTTCCTGGATGACCGGGTGGTGGTGCTGGACTGGGGCACGCAGACCGGCTGGGCGCCGCCGGCGGTCGAGACCGCCTGGTACCTGGCCATCAACGCCAGCCGCATCGACGCCACCCGCGAGCAGGTGCTGGACGACGCCCGCGCCGCCGAGGGCGAGCGTCATGACGAGGACGCCATGCGCCTGGCCCTGCTCGGCGGGCTGGTCCAGCTCGGCTGGGACAAGTCCCTGCACGCCACCGGCCATCCCGACCCGGCGATCCGGGAGCGGGAGGCCGCCGACCTCGCGTGGTGGACGGCGCGGGCCAGGGACGCCCTCGAGCACTGGTCGCCGTCGTGAGCCCGGAGCGGCCGGAGCCACGCGAGCGGGCGACCCAAGGGCGGCCGGGCGCCGGGACGGCCAAGCGACTGTTCACCGAGGCCTACGACGCCGCGGCGGCCGGGTTCGCGCGCAGCGCGGACCGGCTGGTCTGCGCCTACCTGGCCCGGCCGCTGGCCAGGGCGCTGGCCGAGGCCGACGGGCCGGTGCTGGACGTGGCCGCCGGGTCGGGCGCGCTGGGGCGGCTGCTGCCCGCCGCGGTCGCCCTGGACCTGTCGGCCGCCCAGCTCCGCCACAACCCGCAGGCGGCCCG
>DATHIG010000043.1:0-8779 GCA_035490035.1 Actinomycetes bacterium | reverse complement strand
GCTGTCAGGAGACGCCGACGAGGTCGTGAACATGGCCCGCAGCAACCTGCGCAACCTGCCACGACCCTGACGGCGACGCGACCACGGCCAGGCTCGGCACTGGCCCTACTCCACGGCGGCCCCTAAGGCGTCGCCGGCCTCGGCGGTGCCGCCCACCCTGGC
Organism: Actinomycetes bacterium; assembly: GCA_035490035.1. GTDB lineage: Bacteria > Actinomycetota > CALGFH01 > CALGFH01 > CALGFH01 > CALGFH01. The sequence goes on along the minus strand of DATHIG010000043.1, from coordinate 8,617 downwards.
GTCGCCGCCGAGGTCGGCACCCTGGAAGAAGACCGTGCTGGAGCCCAGCAGGCCACCGACGGCGGAGCCGCCGCGGCGACGGGGTCAGACCCGTAGGCGGACAACCACCAGGGCAAGGGCGGCGCCGAGGACGACGACCAGGCCGAGGGCGGCCAGGGCGACCGGGAGCGGCGGGAGGGACAGGGCGAAGAACGCCCGCAGCCAGGGGACGACCAGGACCACGACGAAGGCCCCGGCCATGCCGACCAGCAGCAGCCGCCGCAGCGGGTTGAGCGGACGGGCGGCAAGGGCGAGCACGACTAGGCCGAAGCCGGCAAGGGTCAGGGTGGCGGTGGTGCGGGCCTGCTCGGTGCTGACGTTCTCGACGTCGGCGAGCTGGTAGGCCACCAGCGTGGCGAGCGCGGCCGCCAGCCCGGCGGGGACGGCGAAGGCGAGCGTCCGGCGGACGAAGCCCGGCTTGGACCGCTGGGTGTTGGGCTCAAGGGCCAGGAAGAACCCGGGGATGCCGATGGTCAGGCTGGAGATCAGGGTCAGATGCCTTGGCAGGAAGGGGAAGGCGAGCCCGGCCAGCCCGACCGCAAGGGCGAGCACGGTGGCATAGACGGTCTTGGTCACGAACACCTTGGCCACCCGCTCGACGTTGGCGATGACCCGGCGGCCCTCGGCCATCACCGCGGGCAGGGTGGCAAAGCGCCCGTCCATCAGCACCAGCTCGGCGACGGCTCGCGAGGCCGCGCTGCCGCTCCCCATGGCGATGCCAAGGTCGGCGTCCTTGAGGGCGAGGACGTCGTTGACCCCGTCGCCGGTCATGGCGACCACGTGCCCGCGGGCGCCGAGGGCCCCGACCATGGCCCGCTTCTGCTGGGGCACGACCCGCCCGAACACCGAGCGGGCCTCGACCAGGTCGGCCAGCTCGGCCTGGTCGGTGGGGAGGGTCCGGGCGTCCACCGGGTCGCCGGCGCCCTCGATGCCAACCCGCCCGGCGATCGCCGCCACCGTGCGGGGGTGGTCGCCGGAGACGACCTTGACCCTGACCCCCTCCTCGGCGAACCAGGCGACGGTGGCGGCCGCGTCGTCGCGGACCTGGTCGCCGATCACCACCATCGCCCGCGCCGCCAGCCCGTCCGGCGGCGTGTCCCCATCCATCGGACGCTCCGAGTGGGCCAGGAGCACCACCCGCCCGCCCGCTGTGGCGATCGCCTCCGCCCGCCGCAGCAGCTGGCCCTCGTGCAGCAGCACCTCCGGGGCGCCGAGGAGGTAGGCGCCACGACCGGCGAAGGTGGCGCCGCTCCACTTGCGGGCCGAGGAGAACGGGACCACCGTCTCCGGCCGCCAGCCGTCCGGGGCCGGGAAGGCCTCGCCGATCGCCCGCAGGGTGGCGTTGGGATTGGGATCGGCGGCGGCCAGCGCCCCCAGCGCCGCGGCGGCCTCGTCGGCCGCGCCGTCCTGCGGCACCAGCTCCTGGACGGCGAGGTCGCCGACGGTGATCGTGCCCGTCTTGTCGAAGCAGACCACGTCGACCCTTGCCAGGGTCTCGACCGCCGGCAGCTCGCGGACCAGCACCTGGCGCCGGCCGAGCCGGACCACCCCGACCGCGAAGGCGACGCTGGTGAGCAGCACCAGCCCCTCGGGGACCATGGCAACCGTGCCGGCGACCGCGCCGCTGAGCCCGGACCGCGGCCCGTTGTCGTGGCGCAGCTGGCTGATGAACAGCAGCGCCGCCGTCGGCACCAGCGCCCAGGTGACGTACTTGAGGATCTGGTCGACGCCGGCGCGGAGCTCGGAGCTGGCAAGGGTGAACCGGCGGGCCTCCTCGGTCAGCTGCACCGCGTACGCCTCCCTGCCGACCCGGGTGGCCCGGTAGCGGCCTGCCCCGGCGACCACGAAGCTGCCCGACAGCACCCGGTCGCCCTCCTGCCGGGATACCGGCTCCGACTCACCGGTGAGCAGCGACTCGTCGACCTCCAGCCCTTCGGCCTCGAGCACCTCGCCATCGACCACCACCTGATCGCCGGCGGCGGCCTCGAGCACGTCGTCGAGCACCACCTGCCCGACGGCCAGCTCCTCGACCCGCCCGTCGCGAACCACCGTGGCCTTGGGGGCGTTGACCACCTCCAGGTGGTCGAGGGTCCGCTTGGCCCGCACCTCCTGGACGATCCCGACCACGGTGTTGGCCACGATCACCAGCCCGAACAGGGCGTCCTGGAGCGGCCCGACGACCAGGATGACGGCGAGCAACGAGCCGAGCAGCAGGTTGAAACGGGTGAACAGGTTCGCCCGGACGATCTCGCCGATGGTCCGGGTCGGGGCGCTGGGGACGTCGTTGACCAGCCCGCGAGCCACCCTGTCGGCGACCTCGGCGGCGGTCAGGCCGCTCCGCGGCGGGACCTGCGCCAGCTCGGCCACCTGCATCCAGCACCTCCAGGAGCTTGCCGTTCCCCCTCATCATCGCCCGGCGCAGGGCGCGAGGACAGCCCGGCCCGCTGGTGCAGTAGCCAAGCTACCGCCGACGCATGATTGGCGTGCGCCGCTGCACTTTTACTATTCCTAGAAAACTGGTAGACAAGACCAACTTCGTCGAGAAGCTGCCGGGAGGACGATGCGCAAGCTGGTGCTGTTCGGGATGGTCGGGGTGCTGGCCCAGCTGATCGACGGCGCGCTCGGCATGGCCTACGGGCTGACCTCGACCACGCTGCTGGTTGCGGTCGGCACCGCCCCGGCGGCGGCCTCGGCCACCGTGCACCTGGCCGAGCTCGGCACCACGGCGGTGTCGGGCGTCTCCCATTGGCGCTTCGGCAACGTCGACTGGCGGACCGTTCGCCTGATGACCTTCCCGGGGGCGATCGGCGCCTTCTGCGGCGCGGTGCTCCTGTCGTCGCTGAACGGCGACACCGCCAGGCCATGGGTGGCGGCGATCCTGAGCGTGCTCGGCGTCTACGTGCTGTTCCGGTTCCTGGGCAAGGCCCGCGGTCCCCGGCCAACGGCCGGCCGTCCGCTGCCTTCCGCCCTGCTCGCCCCGCTCGGCCTCGGGGCCGGGTTCCTCGACGCGGTCGGTGGTGGCGGCTGGGGGCCGGTCGGGACGCCGACCCTGCTCGCCTCCGGGCGCATGGAGCCCCGCAAGGTCATCGGCTCGGTGGACACCGGCGAGTTCCTGGTCGCCCTCGGGGCCAGCGTGGGCTTCCTGGTCTCACTGAGCTGGAGCCAGGTGCCGGGAGCGCTGGTGCTGCTGCTGCTCGGCGGCGGCCTGGTTGCCGCCCCGCTGGCCGCCTGGCTGGTCAGGCACCTTGCCCCACGCAAGCTCGGCGTGATCGTCGGCGCCGCCATCCTGCTCACCAACGCCCGCACCCTCGCCTCGACCTTCGGCATCGACGGCGCCTGGCGCGCCGCCATGTATCTCGCCATCGTTGGCGTGGTCGGCGCCATCGCCGCCTCGCGGCTGGCCCAGTCCCGCCAGCGCCGCCAGATGAAGGCCGCCGCCCAGCCGCTGGTCCCCGAGCCCGTCGGGGTCTGACTCCGGGACTGACACCGCGATCCGGCGGGTGCCTGGGTCAGCCGGCGGCGGTGAGGCCGACGGGGCAGCTCACGCCGGTGCCGCCGATGCCGCGGTAGCCGTTGGAGAAGAACATCACGTCCGCTCCTCGTCACGACCTGGCCGGCCCCAACGGGAACGACCCTCACCGCCAGCGTAGGCGGCTCGGCCCCAGTCGGCCAGGAGGGCTCCTCACGCGGGGCGGCCGGTGCCCGGCCAGGTGGTGCCCTCGGGGTCGATCTCGGAGAGCAGGCGGTCGACGTTGGCCAGCAGGTGGCCGTGGACCGGCCAGACTCCCGGCTCCTCGCGGGGGCCGGCCGCCATCGCGGCCGCCAGCTGGTCGCGGCCGGCCCGTGCCCGCGCCAGGGCTCGCAGCAGGGGCGCCTGGTTGGCCGGTGGCCCGGGGACGCTGGCCGCGACCAGCTGGCCGAAGGTCCGGATGGCGTCGGCGACCTCGCGCAGCAGCTCGGCCAGGGCGACCCGCAACGCCGGGCTGGGCCCCTTGCCGCCGGTGACCGTGTCCAGGTCGACCAGCGACCGGCAGATGCCTCTGACCAGGATGACCGAATGCTCCAGGGTGGTCATGCCCTCGCGCAGCTGGTCGGACGGGTCGCCGGCGAGCAGCCGGCGCCTGGGGTTGAGGCGCAGGCTGTCCTCGGCCCGGCTGATCGCCTCCCTGGTCTCGCCCACCTGCCCGTCGAGCTTCCGGGCCTCCAGCAGCCGCTCGTAGGCGTCCTCGCCCGACCAGTCCTCGGCCAGGTCGCCCGCCGCGCCCTCGAGCACGCGGGCCATGTCGTCGGCCAGCTCGAAGATGGCGTCGCCGGCCGGCCGGACGTACACGGGCGGGACCAGCACGGCGTTGACGATCACGCCGACGCCGGCGCCGATGAGCGTCTCCAGCACCCTGGTTCGGGCCACGCCTGGCGTGCCGCCGAGGGTCAGGACCAGCAGGGCGCTGATCGGGACCTCGACCCGGTGCGGGCCCAATCTCAGGATCTGGCCGAGCACCAGCGAGACGAAGATGACCAGGCCGACGCTCCACCAGTGCAGCCCGAGCAGGTCGGCGACGAGCAGGGCCATGAGCACCCCCGCGGTCACGCTGCCGACCCGCTGCAGGCTGCCGGTGATGGTCTCGACCAGGGTGATCTGGGTGACCAGCAGGGCGGTGAGCGGGGCGAGCACCGGCGGCGTCGTCCCCGGCAGCCGCAGCGCCAGCTCCCAGGAGACGACCGCCGCCAGGGTGGTCTTGGCGGTGCGCAGGCCCGGCGGGGAGCCTTGGCCCCGCCATCGCGCCAGCCGGCCGAGGTCGACCCGCCTGGCCAGCCGGCGCGTCGTCCGGCGCAACCTCCGGCGCCGCGACCCCGACCGCTCCCGGCCCACCTCAGGCCTACCCCCGGAAGGCGGGGTGGATGACGGCGGCGTCGGCCAGCTCGAACGCCTCCAGGTAGCGGCGGTCGTCGAACTCGGCGCGCTCGACGGTCGAGGGGGCGAAGCGGAGCCGCACCACCGTGGTCGGCGCGGCCGCGCCGGGGAGCTGGTAGCGACAGATGAGGCGGACGCCCTGGTAGTCGCCGCCGGTCGCGACGCCTGTCTGCTGGATGGCGCGCATGATGCGCATGACCCCGAAGCGGGCGTTGTTCTCGGTCAGCCCGGCACTGCCCGCCCGCCGGATCTCCCAGGTCACGGTGATCTGGCCGCCGGCTGGAGCGGTGACCCCTGTGACCTCGCCGGCTTCGCGCAGCTCGGTCTGGGCGGCCTGGCGCAGCTGGTTGGCGACCGTCAACGCCAGCGTGGTGCTGGTGGTCGTGGCCGCCGGCCCGACCGTCGGTCCAGGCGCGCCGAAGGCGCCGGTGGTGACCGTCGGGGCTGGGTCCGGCCCGCCTCCGGTGAAGGCGGGCACGATCAGCGCCAGCACGGTCACCACCACCGCACCGATCAGCAGCATCCCGACCGGGTGGCGGTACCAGGGCTGCGGCGCCCCCGGCGGCCTCGAGGGCTGCTTGGGCGGCGGCCGGTAGCCCCACGGCTGCTGCGGCGGCTGCTGCACTGGCTGCGCCCTCCTACTGCGCCGGCATCGGGCCGGCGGCGGTCGCCCAGGGGCAAGCCTATCGACTGCCCGGCCACAAGGGCGCCCCAGGCTGCGCCGCCTGCAGTCATCATGCGGCCCTGGCGCCTGCGCGCCGCCAACGGCGGCCGGGCAGCTCCCTCGACCCCGATCGTTGACCGGCCCGGCCGCTAGCCGGACCGGCCGGCGATGAACGCCTCGATGCCGTCCAGGACCCGGGACAGGCCGAACTCGAAGCCGGCGCGGGCCCAGGCGACGGTGTAGCCACCCTCGCCGGCCGGCTGCTCGAAGGCGCCCTCGGCGGCCATGCTGGTCAACGTCGGGAAGCGTTCGGGGTCGAAGTACCTGTCGAACAACGGCTCGCGGGCCGCCCACCACTGCTCGTCGGAGATGCCGGTGCGCTGCTCGGCCAGGGCGGCGCCCACCGCGCCCTGGGCCGCGCCCCTGGTGTACTCCGCGACCAGGCTGACCACCAGGACCATCTCGGCGCCGGAGAGGCCGACGCCGGCGACCGCGCGCAGGGTCGACTCGAACAGGTCGGTCTCGTTGGGCCCGAGCATGGCCCTGGCCGGGGAGATCTGCAGGATCCAGGGGTGGCGGTGGAACAGCGCCCAGTCCTCGCGGGCCCGCAGCTCCAGCCCGGCCCGCCAGCCTAAGGCCCCGTCCGGCCTGGCCGCCTCGGCCAGCACCGAGTCCAGCATGACATCGAGCAGCTCGGCCTTGCCGGGCACGTAGGTGTACAGCGACATGGTCCCGACCCCGAGCCGGTCGGCCACCCGGCGCATGGACAAGGCGGCCAGCCCCTCGGCGTCGGCCAGCTCGATGGCGGCGGCCACCACCCGGTCGACGCTCAGGCCCGGCCGCGGCCCCCTGGTCGGGCGCTTCAGGTCCCGCCAGAGCAGCGGCAGGCTGCGGGCCGGGTCCCCGCCGCCGCTGTAGTCGGTCGTCACCCTTGCAACTCCGTATAGCGTACGGTATCGTGCGGCCTGTACTTCGTACAGTGTATCGAGAAAGGCGGTGCCGATGGCAACGCTACCCGTCCTGGCCGAGGGGCTGCGCAAGCGCTACGGCAGGGCCAGCGCGCTGGACGGCTTCGACCTGGCCGTGCCCGAGGGCACGGTCTGTGGGCTGCTCGGGCCCAACGGGGCCGGCAAGACCACGGCCGTGCGGATCCTGACCACCCTGCTGCGGCCCGACGGCGGCCGGGCCCTGGTGGCCGGCTTCGACGTGGTCCGCCAGGCCGCCCAGGTCCGCTACCGCATCGGCCTGCTCGGCCAGCACACGGCCGTCGACGAGGTCCTCAGCGGCCGCCAGAACCTGGTCCTGTTCGCCCGGCTCCACCATCTGGGCGCCGGGGCCGCCGGCCGCCGGGCCGACGAGCTCCTGGAGCGGTTCGGGCTGGCCGGCACCGGCGCCAAGCCGGTCAAGCAGTACTCGGGCGGGATGCGCCGGCGCCTCGACCTGGCCGCCAGCCTGATCCTGGCCCCGCCGGTGCTGTTCCTGGACGAGCCGACCACCGGGCTGGACCCGCGCGGCCGCAACGAGGTCTGGGAGGCGGTCAGGGCGCTGGTCGCCGCCGGCACAACGGTGCTGCTGACCACCCAGTACCTGGACGAGGCCGACCAGCTCGCCGACCGGATCTCGGTGATCGACCACGGCCGGGTGATCGCCGAGGGGACCCCCGACCAGCTCAAGTCCAAGCTGGGCGGCGACCGGATCGACGTGGTGGCCTCCCGGCCCGACCAGCTCGCCGCCACCGCCGCCGCCGTCGGCCGCGCGGCCGGGACCGAGCCGAAGGTCGACCCCGACACCCGCCGGGTCAGCGCGCCCGTGGCTGACCGGGTGGCCGCCCTCACCGCGGCGGCCAGGGCCCTGGACGCGGCGGGCATCGCCGTCGAGGACATCGCCCTGCGCCGCCCGACCCTCGACGAGGTGTTCCTCCACCTCACCGGGCACCACACCCAGCCGGCCGAGGCGCGGCCCCAGGAGGTGACGGCATGACCACCCCGACCCCGCCCATGCCCGAGACGGCCACCCAGCGGCTGCGCTGGTCGCTGGTCGACGCCTGGACCGTGACCGGGCGCGACCTGGCCCACTGGGTCCGCCAGCCGGCCACCCTGGTCCTGAACCTGCTCTTCATGGTGATGGTGGTCCTGCTGTTCGGCTACCTGTTCGGCGGAGCCATGACGGTGCCTGGCGGCGGCAGCTACCGGGAGTTCCTGATGCCGGGCATGTTCGCCCTCAGCATGCTGTTCGGCGTCGAGGCGACCATGATCGCCGTCACCACCGACGCGGCCAGGGGCGTCACCGACCGGTTCCGGTCCATGCCCATGGCCCGCTCGGCGGTGGTCGCCGGCCGCGGCATCGCCGACATGCTCAACTCCGTCCTCGGCCTGGCCATCCTGGTCGCCTGCGGGCTGCTGGTCGGCTGGCGCTGGCACGGCAGCGTCGCCGACACCATGGCCGCGCTCGGGCTGCTGCTGCTGTTCCGGTTCGCGCTCGTCTGGGTCGGCGTCTACCTCGGCCTGCTGGTCAGGAACCCGGAGGCGGTCGTGGCCGTCCAGGTCCTTGTCTGGCCGCTCGGCTTCCTCAGCAACGCCATCGCCCCGACGGCGACGATGCCGGGCTGGCTCGGCGTGGTGGCCGAGTGGAACCCGCTGTCGGCCACCGTCGCGGCCACCCGCGAGCTGTTCGGCAACCCGGGCCTCGGCGGCGTGTCCTGGGCCGACCAGCACGCGCTCCTGCTGGCGGTGGCGTGGCCCCTGCTCATCCTGGCCTCCTTCGTGCCTCTGGCGGTGCACCGCTGGCAGCGGCTCAGCCGCTGAGGGGCCAGGCCAGCACGAACTGGCGGATGGCGGCGACCATGGCCGGGTCGGTCCGGATGGCGAGATGGACATCCCCGTCGAGCACCCTGACCCGGGCGCCGGGGATGGCCGTCGCCGCCAGCTCCGTCGCCTCCTTCAGCTGATAGCTCTTGAGCCGCCTTGAGTGTGAGGGACTTCCCCGAGCAGGGAGGTCCCTTG
>DATHIG010000042.1:0-7592 GCA_035490035.1 Actinomycetes bacterium | reverse complement strand
CGCCCGGCCGGTCCAGATGAACAGCCCCAGGATGACGGCCAGCGGCAGCAGGTTCAGCAGCACCGACCCCACCGAGGTCCCCGCCGGCTGGGTGGTGACCTGGACGTTGTGCTCGTCCAGCAGCTGGGTGAACTGAGGATCCTGCACGGCCACCGGGTAGCTGGAGGTGAACTTGGTCCCGTTGGTGAGCTTGCCCGTGATGCCGCCGTCGGGGCCGAGCGCGACCGAGGCGACCTGCCCGGCGCGGAGGTCGCTCTTGAGCTGCGAGTAGCTGAGCTGCTCGACCTTGCCGGCGGTCGGGAGCGGGAGCAGGAACAGCACCACGGTCAGGACCAGCCCGGCGATCAGCAGCCAGTTCCGCCATACCGGCGGAGGGGGTGGCGCCGGGCTGGCCGGCCGGTCAGGCGGCGGGCCCGACCTGGCCGTGCCGGTCTCGTGCTGGGTCCACCGGCCCGCGTGCATCGTGGTGGTCATCGGTTCTCCTTCCGCGTCGTCTCAGCCCGGAACCGACCCAGGGTGACCCGCAGCGTCTGCTTGACCCCGTCGACCAGGCCGCCGACGAAGATCCGCAGCCAGCTCGGGCCGGTCCGTTGCGGGCGCGTCTGGGCCTCGAGGGTCGCGGTGTCCGAGCCCTGCCTGCTGCTGTCTGTGTCACGGCACCCCTCGTTGTGCTGGGGCCAAGGGTCGCGCCACGACTGGCCGGTGTCTTCACAGCCAGCGGCCATCTTCCCTGCCGGCTGGCTGGAATCCCGGGCTGCCTGCTGCTGGTGCCTACCGGAGCAGCCCCGCGACCAGGTTGATGGTGGTGGCCAGGATGACCGCGCTCAGCAGGTACGACAGCAGCGCCTGGGGCAGCGCCGTCGCCCGCAACGCCGAGGTCTGGAGGGCGGTGTCGGACTGACGGTCAAGCGGACAAGTCGAGAACTGCCCTGACGTCGTCGCGGACCGGCCTGAGCGACGGCGACCGGTCAGGGGGAGTCCAGGAAGGCGAGCACCGCGAGGACGCGGCGATGGTCGTCCTCGGCCTCGGGGAGCGTCAGCTTGGTCAGGATGCTGCGCACGTGCTTTTCCACGGTTCCCTCGGTGACCCACAGCCGCCGGGCGATGCCGGCGTTGGAGCGCCCCTCGGCCATCTGGGCTAGCACCTCGCGCTCCCTGTCGCTGAGCGCGGCCAGCGGGTCGTCGCGGCGGCGGGCGGCCACCAGCTCGGCCACCAGCGCCGGGTCCACCACCGACCCGCCCTTGGCGATCCGCTGGAGGGTGTCGATGAACTCCTCCATGTCGGTGACGCGGCTCTTGAGCAGGTACCCGATCCCCCGGCCGCCGGCCAGCAGCTCCATGGCGTGCTCGACCTCGACATGGGCCGACAGGACCAGGATGCCGGTCTCCGGGTGCTCCTGGCGGATCTGCCGGGCCGCCTCCAGGCCCTCGGTGCTGTGGGTCGGGGGCATGCGGATGTCGACCACCACCAGCTCGGGCGAGTGGTCACCGACCAGGGTCAGGAGCCGGGTGGCGTCGCCGGCCTGGCCGACCACCTGGAAGCCGGAGCGTTCCAGCAGGCTGGCCAGCCCCTCGCGGAGCAGGACGTCATCCTCGGCCAGGACCACCCGCAGCCCCGTCATGGCCGGGTCCTCACCGCCCCGCCTCCGGACCAGGCGGTGCGCGGTCTCCGCAGCATCGTCGTCATGGTTGGGGATTATGGTCTAGCCTGCCGCTGTCAGCACGCTGGGGAGACCTCGAGGAGCGTCTCATGGGCCGGAACACCGGAACGGGCTGACCGGTCGGCTGGAACGGCTGGTCGTCGACCCTGATCACGGTCCACAGCCCTGGCGGCAGGGAACCAGGCTCCAGATCGACCTGCCGATCCATCGTGGCGACCGCCCTTCCAGCTAGCAGGTACTGCAAGATGCCAGCCCGCCAGGAGCCCTGACGGGCGCTGGCCGGGCAGACCCCCGGCCGCTCCAGCTTCATCCTCACCAGCAGAGGCGACATCGCACCACGCAGCTGGAGAGGAGCCCCAGATGCTCGAGTACTACTTCGCCGCTCTGTTCAGCCTCGGGCAGACTGGTCATCTTGCTCACTCGGCCCTGCCCGACGCCCCGGTCCAGCCCGAGCGCCAGGGCCGCAAGACCGACCCGAACCGCCGCAGCCAGGAACCAGCATCGCCGACCAACACCGTCGAGGCGGCGGCGCCTGCCGATCCTCCCGTCGCCGACCCGCGGAACGGGTCTTCCGAGTGGGACCCATGCCCATGCGGGCAGTGGGGAGTCTGTCGCGCGGACCGCCATGGCTGCGTGGCCATGTGCAAGGAGCTCTTCCCGCAGCTCGACCAGGAGCTCGACGCCTGGGAGGCCGAGCACCGCTGGCTGTACCGCTAGCGATCGGTCAACCCAGCGCGATCCGGACCCGAAGGAGACGGCGTGACGGCGCAGACCACCGAGGCGGACCCGACCGTCACCGGGCCGTCCCGTCCGCTCAGCCGACGGCAGCTCCGCATCGTGTTCGGCGGGCTCATGCTCGGCATGCTGCTCGGGCTGGCGCTGTTCGGCGCGGTCGTCTACCTGCCCGAGTACCTCCAGGTCGTGCAGGGCGCCTCGGCGATCAGCTCGGGCCTCCAGCTGATCCCGCTGACCCTGGGGATCGTCATCGCCTCGGCCGTTTCCGGCCAGCTCGTCAGCCGCATCGGCCGCTACAAGGTCTTCCCCATCGTCGGCGCGGCGCTGTTGACCGTCGGGTTCTGGCTGTTCAGCCACATCCAGGTCGGGACCAGCACGGCCGTGCTGTCAGGGTGGATGCTGGTGGTCGGGCTCGGCATTGGCTGCATCATGCAGATCGCCGTGCTGGCCGTCCAGAACGCGGTCGCCTACCAGGACCTCGGCACGGCCACCTCGGCCACCGTGTTCTTCCGGCTGCTGGGCGGCTCGCTCGGCACCGCGCTCTTCGGCGCCGTCCTGCTCAACCGGCTCCAGCACAACCTGGCCGTGCTGCTGCCCTCGGGGACCACCGGACGGACGCAGGTGGATCTCGGCTCCTTGCAGGGCGCACCCCAGCAGCTGCGGGCCCTGCCCAGCCCGATCCTTCATGCCCTGCTGGAGGCGTTCGCTCGTTCCTACCAGGTCGTCTACCGGTGGGCGATCCCGTTCGCCGTCGCCACGCTGCTGCTCACCCTGCTGCTGCGGGAGGCGCCGCTGCGCACCACCGCCCACGTCGGTCGCGTCGAGGAGGAGGCCAACCCGTGACCGAGCCGGTCCTGTTCCGGGCGGGGCGGGCGCTGGTGGTGACCCTGTCGGCGCTGACGCTCGCCCATCTGCTCGAGCTGTCGCACCGCCTCGCCTACGACGCGCGGCTGTGGACGCAGCTCACCAGCCCCGATGGGCTGTACCGGTACTTCCGGATCATCGGCGGTCCGCTGGCGGTGGCCGCCGTGATCGCCGTGACGGTGCTCGCCATGACGGTCGGATACCAGCGCCCCGCAGGCCGCTTCGCGCTGGCGGCGGCCGTGCTGCACACCGCCGCGCTCGGGGTGTGGCTGGGGGTGGTGCTGCCGGCCGGCATCGGGTCTGCCGGCTGGAGCACCGGCGCCGTCCCATCCGACTGGGAGCGCTGGCGCATCCGCTGGGAGACGGGTCATACGGTCAGCTTCGGGCTGCTGCTGCTCGGGTTCGCCGCGCTGGTACTGGCGGTGCTGTCGGAGCGGCACCCACGCCGGGTGGGACGCTTCGCCGGCGCCGGAGGGATTCGTTGAGCCGCGGGGTCACCAGAGGCCGGTGTCGTCGGCCGACGCTGGCGTCGCCCGGACCGCGGTGGCCGGTACTGCTGCTCGGTTCCGCGGGGATGCCGTGGGTGACGGCGACTGCCATCTTGGGCTTCTTTCGTGCGGTCCCGGTCAGCGTGGGGCTGCAGGTCCGGTGGTGGCGTAGCCTCCGGCCCACCAGCTTGTGACCAGGGCCGCGTACTGGTCGGCGGCGTCCTCCCAGGTGAAGTGGCCGGCGTCGAGGATGTCGAGCTTGCTGTGGGGCAGCCGCGCATGCAGGAACTCGGCGTTGCCCGGTGGCACCACCGGGTCGTGGGCGCCGGCGATGATCTGCACCGGCGTCTGGAGCTCGGCCAGCAGCCCGGCCAGGACCGGAAGCTCCTGAGGGTAGGCGCGCACATACCGCATCGACTCCACGAACCGGTCGCCCGCATAGGCCGACAGGTAGTCCTCGCGGACCGGGTCGGGCAGCACGTAGCGCTCGATGGCGGTCAACGCGCCGGCGACGAGCTGGCGCGGGTCGGCGTTGCGGTAGCTCTCCAGGTCGGGGGCCTCGACCCAGTCCTTCAGGACCCAACCCAGCTGGAGCGGAACCGCCGTGCCGCCGCTGCCCACGACCAGGCTGCGTAGCCGGCCCGGATGCAGGGCGGCGGCGAACAGCGAGGCCCCGGTGCCGACGTCGGGCCCGACCACGTGGGGGTGCTCGAGCCCGAAGGTGTCGGCGACGCGGATCAGGAACTCGCCCATCGCCCGCGGCGACAGCAGCTGATCGCGGCGTTGGGAGTGGCCGAACCCGGGCAGGTCGATGGCCACCAGGTGGGTGTGCTGGGCGAGCCGGGTCCAGGTTGGTTCGAAGGCGAGCAGGCTCTCTGGCCACGGGCTCAGCAACAGGGCGTGATCGCTGTGCTGGTCCTGGCTCTCGGCGTAGCGGATGGATAGTCCGTCGATGGGGCGGAACTGCATTCGGATGGGTGTGTTCAACCAGGTGGTCACGGCATCGCTCCCAACTGCCTGTGGTCCGGTCAACTGCCGACCTGCATGCCTGACACCGTGCCGGCTCCGGGGCGCCGTCGCGTCTGAGGTTTCCCTAGTCCAAGGCCCCAGTCGCCCCGACCCGGCGAGTGTCCTTCGCGCGGGGCTGCGTCGCATCCGCCAGTGCACAGTGGAGTGGCCAGTCGTGGCCTGGCCGCGCCGACCGGCCGGTGGGTTAGTGCGGCCGGACGGGGTCGGTGCTTCATCGCCGTCATCTCAGCGTTCTTCAAGGGTCTTCTGCGTCAGGGGAGCGGGCGGCTCGGCGGTCGCGGAGCGAATGCCGTTCTTCCTGCCTTGCCCGCAGGAACAGCGCGAGTGCGGCGATCACGGCGCCGACCGCCACCCCAAGGCCGAGTAGGTCCGTTTCCTGGTCCCAGGTGATCACCTCCCCGAGAAACGCGACCGCCAACACGACCACGACCATGCCGCCGACCGTCGCCTCCAGGTCACCGACGTGGTCGACCCGAAGCCAGGCGGGGACGGGCAGGCGCTGGTCGATGAAGAGCTGGTAGAGCGCGGCGGCCAGGATGAACAGCACCGTGGCGATCAGGACGACATCCACGACCTCGATCACCGCCAGCCGCAACTCCCCGAGTGAGTCGTCGGTCTGGTCGACCACCACGTCGATGATCGTCGTCACGGTCCGCCACGCTCCGGCGACAAGGAGTGCCGCGAACAGGACCAACGTGGAGGCAATGGCGATAGCGACGAGGAAGCGAGTGGCCCCAACGACGCCACCCATCTTCGAGGGCGGGGGTGGCGTTGGGGCCACCGATCGCTCCGGCTCACGACTTGCCGGGACGCCTGTCTCCTCGGGCATCCTCATGCTCCTCGATCAGTGATCGACCACGCCGGCCCGGGATCGATGCACACGCGGATACCCTCCTCTGGCTCGAGCGGCGCACGAGCGCGCGGGCACGAGGGGTCTGGCGAAGTGAAAGATTCTGCTGCGCGAGCCAGAGCGCTCGCTGGGGATCGCCGCCGATGGTGAGCCAGAACTCGGCGGCATGATCGGCGAACGCATCTTGGTGACGCGCGAGCAATTCGTCATAGCGGGCTTCCGCCTTGCCACGCCAGGTCTGCGCCTCCTCGGGTTGGCCGGCGCTGCCCAAGATGCGGGCGAGCTGGGTCGCGTAATCGGGATCGTCAGATGCCAGCGCCAGCGGCCGAAGGCGGGCGATGGCCGCCGCCGTGTTCCCCAGGGCAGCGTCGAGTTCGGCCAGGTGGCCCTGCGCGGGGACGTAGGCCGGAAGCCGGCGGACCGCCGCATCGCACCAGGCGCGGGCACGGCGCAGATCGTGCTGTTCCATCCACAGCTGGCCGCGTTGGAACTCCAGCATCGCCAGCGGGAACGGCGAGGTGCCGCGGTAGCAACGTCTCGCCGCCCTGAACCAGCGCTCTGCCTCGTCCAGCTCCCCGCGCTCGCCGTAGACCCCTGCCAGAGCTGCCAGCGCGCTGAAGTCAGCATGACGGTCAACGGCCAGCCGACGGATCGCGAGCGCCTCGTCGTAGCGTCCGAGCGCCTGATAGATCGCGGCGCGCTCCGCATCGAGGTCGACGCGGTCGCCACCCAGGGCGGCCGCGGTGTCGAGGTCCGTCAGGGCCGACGCGAATCGGTGGAAGACACCCCGCATCCTGGCGCGCGCCACCAAGGACCGGGCGTCGCTCGGCACCTGGCCGACGAGCTCGTCCGCCAACGCCGCGGCCAGCTCGGCGTCGGCAATGCAGCCCAGCACGTGGCCCCGCAACGCGATCAACTCGACCAGCTCGGCGCGCTCGCTGACGGTGAGCCCTCCCCCCGTCGCTCGCGACAGTTGACCGTCGATCCGCGCCTGGAGGTTCCCGACGGCGATGCCCCCTGCTGTCGTCACCGGCCCGTTGTCGGCCATCAAAGGGATCTCCTGCCCTCGAGCCCGGGGGATTGCTCCCCCGGGCTCTGAGGCTGCTCAGCGGCTCGCCAGACCGGCCGCTTGGAGAAAGGCGAGTTGGTCGGCGACCTTGGAGGGGGCCAGGGCCCTGCCGGCAACGGCCGGGGTGGGATTGGGCGGCGCCAGGTAGGGGAAGCTGTCGGACGCTCGCACCGTCGCCTGGTCGACACCGTCACTGATGGGTGGGCCATTCCCGCCCGTGACGACGAAGGTGAGGTTGGTGTCGCCCGCGTCGTCGTTGAGCGATCGGCCACCGGAGGTCGCGTGCTCGCGGCCCTGTAGCAGCGCCTGCTCGATCTCCAGGTAGCTGTCCTCGGCGTATGGCTTGGCGATGTCCACGACTTGGTAGTCGCCCAGGTACAGCTCGGTCAGCGGGTGGGTCCCATCCGGCTGCAGGGGCCAGTCGGTCTTTCCGTCGATGCCGTCCAGGACGGCCAGGTTGGCGTTTAGCCGGGCGCGGTAGGCGCCGAGGTAGTTCGGCGCCAGCTGGAAGGGGTCTTCCTGGTTCCAGAGCTCACGAAGGTCCAGGTCGCGGTTGACCGTGTCGACGCCGAGCTCGCCGAGCAGCTGGCCCTTCACAAAGGCACGCCCAAACCGGTCCAGGCGCACCGGGAACTTGCCGGCCGTGACGGTTTCCGCGGCCACGGCGAACAGCGTTCCCGGCGCTCGCCCGAGCATCGTGGCCACGTCGAGCTCGACGACGATGCCCAGGATGTCCCAGCCATCGGCCCCGTTGGTGCCGTTGGTCTGGAAGGCGAGCCGCCGGGTCGCGAACGTTTCGACGTACCCGGTGGAGTCGTTGAACAGCGGGTCCATGCGCAGCCCGGCGAAGACGCGCGCGCCGGGCGCCTCGGCGCCCTGCTCGTCGTTCACGCGGA
>DATHIG010000041.1:0-5479 GCA_035490035.1 Actinomycetes bacterium | reverse complement strand
CCAGCGACCTGCGCACCCTGTCAGCAACCGGCGCCACCAGCATCACCCGCCGCACCCTCACCGCCGCCACCGGCGGTGTGCTCGCCCTGCTCGGCGTCATGCTCGGCGCCGCCGGTGCCTACCTCGCCCTGCTCGCCGGCTACCACGACGACTTGGGCACCCTCAGCCGGGTGCCGCTCCTGCACCTCACCGTCACCGTCGTCGGCCTCCCCCTGACCGCCGCCGTCGTCGGCTGGCTCCTGGCCGGACGCGAGCCATCCGCCCTCGCCCGGCAACCGCTGGAGTGACAGCAGCCCGCGGGGTGTTGCCATCAGCGACAGCGACCGATGGCCGGACGTCAGCAGGGATCGCATCCAGACTCGTGGGGCCAAGGCTGTTCACGGTCCGCCAGTCTGGATCCTGCCGATCTCCCGAGGAGGAGGCCTGCTTGAGAGGCGTCGGTTCGCTCGACGGCTGGGCCGGACCGGTCGCGGAGCCGGACCCGGTCCCGAGCTGGCGATGCCGGTCCGGAAGCCTGCCCACAACCCGAGCTGCAACCCCTGCAACTCTATGCGCCCCGCGAGCCGGGCTGTATACAAGACATCTCACCAATTGAGGCGGTGGCGGTGCGCATCGGCGCACGACACCGGGCCGGGAGCGGTATGGAGGCCTACCGGACCAACGGTCAGCCTGCGCAGAGCGGCAGGCCCGCTTCCGGCGGCCGGCCCGAGCCGCGCTGGCCGGGGGCGGCCGAGGCGGCGATTGGGATCATCGCCAATCCTATGTCCGGCCGCGACATCCGCCGGCTCGTGGCGCGCGCGTCGGTCTTCCCCAACTCCGAGAAGACCAACATGGTCCTGCGGCTGGTCGCCGCGGCGGGTGCCCGCGGGGTTGGCCGGGTGCTGGTCTCGACCGACAGCTTCGGGATCTCGGCCGGGGTGCTGCGCGCCTGGCAGCGCCGCGACGCCGAGCGCGACCGGGTCTGGCCCGAGCTCGAGTTCGTCGCCCTCGACGCCCTCACCGGCACGGCAGACGACACCCGCGAGACGGCCCTTCGCATGCGGTCCGCCGGCGCGAACGTGATCGTGGTGCTGGGCGGGGACGGGACCATGAGGGCGGCCGCCCCAGTGCTCGGCGACACGCCGATCGTGCCGCTCAGCACGGGCACCAACAACGCCTTCCCGCAGATGTGGGAGGCGACCGTGGCCGGCTCGGCGGCCGCCCTGGTCGCGGTCGGGGCGGTCGGGCTGGCCGAGGCTACCAACCGGGCCAAGGTGCTCGAGGTCGAATCTGGCAGCCGCCGCGAGCTGGCCCTGGTCGACGTGTGTATCTCCACCGTGGCCCACGTCGGGGCCAGGGCGCTGTGGCACGTGGATTCGCTCCGCGAGCTGTACTGCGCCTTCGCCGAGCCGCACGCGATTGGGCTGTCCAGTGTGGCCGCGATGCTGCATCCGACGACCAGGAGCCACCCTGGCGGGGTGGCGATCCGGCTGGCCGGTGACGGCCCGGCCCGATGCTGGGTGACGGCGCCGATCGCCCCTGGAGTCCTGGCCCGGGTCGGCATCCTCGAGGTCGCCCCCCTCGCCATCGGCGAACGTCGGCTGAGCACTGTGCCGACGGGCACGGTCGCCGTCGACGGCGAGCGGGAGATCGAGTTCAGCCCGGACCGGCCGGTCTCGGTGACGCTGTCCGGGTCCGGGCCGCTGGTCGTCGACATTCCGAAGGTCATGCGGGCCGCCGCCGACCGGGACCTGCTTATCTCGGGTCAGGCCCCGGCCAAGGCCACGGCTGGCGAGCAGCCCAGGCAGCGCCAGCTCGACACCCCAGCCTCGACCCACCACCCCGACGACGCACCTACGAGGAGGTAGATGCCCATGAGCAGCATCAACGGGAAGGTCGCCGTCGTCACCGGCGCGGCGAGGGGGATCGGCAGGGCCATCGCGCTCCGGCTGGCCGGGAACGGGACGATGTGGCCGGGTTCGTCTCCTACCTGGCCGGCCCCGACTCCGATTACATGACTGGCCAGTCCGTCCTCATCGAGGGCGGGCTCGATATGCGCTGACCAGGTCCACCGGTCCGTCCCAGCCGCCCTGCCCCGAGGGAGGGAACCATGACCGACACTTTGCCCAGCAACACCGCCTACGAGCTGAACCCGGACGCCCTGCTCGCAGCCTACCGGACGATGCGCACGATCCGGGAGTTCGAGGAGCGGGTCCATGAGGAGTTCGCCACCGGCGAGATCCCCGGCTTCGTCCACCTGTACGCGGGTGAGGAGGCCTCGGCGGCGGGCGTCTGCGTCCTCCTGGATGACCGCGATGTACTCGCCAGCACCCACCGCGGCCACGGCCACTGCATCGCCAAGGGCGTCGATCCCAAGGAGATGATGGCCGAGATCTACGGCCGCGTGACCGGCTCCTGCCGCGGCAAAGGCGGTTCGATGCACATCGCCGACCTGTCCAAGGGGATGCTCGGGGCCAACGGCATCGTCGGCGGCGGGCCGCCCCTGATCTGCGGCACCGCCCTGGCCGCCAAGCTCAAGGGCACCGGCGGGGTCGGGGTCGCCTTCTTCGGTGATGGGGCCAGCAACCAGGGCACCACCCTGGAGGCCTTGAACCTGGCCTCGGTCTGGAACCTGCCGGCCATCTTCGTGGCCGAGAACAACGGCTACGCCGAGTCCACCTCGTCGACCTGGTCGGTGGCGGCCGACAACATCGCCGACCGGGCGGCCGGGTTCGGGATGCCGGGCGTGATCGTGGACGGCTTCGACTTCTTCGCCGTGTACGAGGCGGCCGCCGAGGCGATCGACCGGGCCCGCAAGGGCGGCGGCCCGACCCTGATCGAGGTCAAGTTCACCCGTTACTTCGGCCACTTCGAGGGCGATCAGCAGAAGTATCGGGCCGACGAGGTGGCCAGGGCGCGCGAGACGCTGGACTGCCTCAAGCGCTTCCGGGGGCGGGTGACCGAGACCGGCCAGCTCGCCGACCACCAGCTCGACGAGATCGACAACGAGGTCGGCCGGCTCATCGACGAGGCTGTCGCCGAGGCCAAGGCGGCACCCAAGCCGACCGAGGCCGACCTCACCACCGACGTCTACATCACGTACTGACCAGCGCCGCGCCGTCCGAGCCGGACGTCCGAGGAGGCACCTTCATGGCCAGGACCATCAGCTACCGCGAGGCGATCAACGAGGCGCTGGCGCAGGAGATGGAGCGCGACGAGTCGGTCATCGTGATGGGGGAGGACAACGCCGGCGGTGAGGGCAGCCCTGGCGAGATGGATGCCTGGGGCGGCGTGCTGGGCGTGACCAAGGGGCTGTACCACAAGTTCCCGGGCCGGGTCCTTGACACCCCGATCTCCGAGTCGGCCTTCATCGGGGCCGCCATCGGGGCCGCGACCAGGGGCATGCGCCCGGTCGCCGAGCTGATGTTCATCGACTTCATGGGCGTGTGCTTCGACCAGATCTACAACCAGGCGGCCAAGTTCCGATATATGTTCGGCGGCAAGGCCGTGACCCCGGTGGTCGTGCGGACCATGTACGGCGCCGGGCTGCGGGCCGCGGCCCAGCACTCGCAGGCCCTGTACCCGATCTTCACCCACATCCCCGGGCTCAAGGTCGTCGTCCCGTCCAGCCCGTACGAGGCCAAGGGCCTGCTCATCCAGTCCATCCGCGACGACGACCCGGTCATCTTCTGCGAGCACAAGCTGATGTACGACACCACCGGCGAGGTGCCAGAGGAGAGCTACACGATCCCGTTCGGCGAGGCCAACGTGGCCCGCGAGGGCGGCGACGTCACCATCGTGGCCATCGGGCGCATGGTCTCGGTCGCCCTCGAGGCCGCGGACGAGCTGGCCTCATCGGGCGTCGAGGCCGAGGTCATCGACCCGCGCACGACCAGCCCGCTGGACACCGACACCATCCTGGAGAGCGTGGAGAACACCGGCCGGCTGGTCGTCGTGGACGAGGCCACCCCGCGATGCAACCTGGCCACCGACATCTCCGCCACCGTGGCCCAGGAGGCCTTCGGGTCGCTGCAGGCCCCGATCCAGATGGTCACCGCCCCACACACCCCGGTGCCGTTCGCCGACTCGCTCGAGGACCTCTACATGCCCGACGCCCAGAAGGTCGTCAACGCGGC
This sequence comes from Actinomycetes bacterium, assembly GCA_035490035.1. GTDB lineage: Bacteria > Actinomycetota > CALGFH01 > CALGFH01 > CALGFH01 > CALGFH01. Next base: position 1,364 of record DATHIG010000041.1, on the reverse strand, counting down.
CAAGGCCACCGTCGGCTGGAAGCGCTGAGCGCCGCCATGGCCGACGCAAGGGTCGCCAAGGTCACCATGCCCAAATGGGGCCTCTCCATGACCTCGGGGAGGATCACCGAATGGCTTGTGGAGGAGGGCACCGAGGTCAAAGCGGGCGCGGAGCTGGCCGAGATCGACACCGACAAGATCGTCGGGACGCTGGAGGCACCCGCGGCCGGTGTGCTGCGGCGCATCATCGCCGGGGCCGAGAGCTCGGCCCCGGTCGGGGCCACCATCGCCGTCCTGGCCCCGGCCGAGGTTCCCGACGCCGACATCGACCAGGTCGTGGCCGAAGCCGAGGAGCAGCTCGCCTCGGGTGAGGTCGAGGAGCCGGTCGGCCCGGTCGTGGCGACCGTGGAGGTCGACGGTCGACCCATCTCCTACGCGACGATGGGTGACGGCGACGAGGTCGTCGTCCTCGTCCACGGCTACGGCGGCGACAAGAACTCCTGGCTGTTCGTGCAGGAGCCGCTGTCGCGCACCCGCACCGTGCACGCCATCGACCTGCCCGGCCACGGCACCTCGGGCAAGGACGTCGGCGACGGCAGCCTGGACACGCTGGCCGCGACCGTCGTCGGCTTCCTCGACGTGGTCGGGGCCGGGCGGGCCCACCTGGTCGGGCACTCGCTCGGCGGGGCGGTGGTGACGGCCGCCGCCTCGGCCGCGCCCGACAAGGTCAGCGCCCTGACCCTGGTCGCCCCGGCCGGCTTCGGCAGCCGCGTCGACGCCGGCTACCTACGCGGCTTCGCCTCGGCCGGCTCGCGTCGGGAGCTGCGCCCGCACCTCGGCAAACTGTTCGCCGACGAGAGCTTGGTGACCAGGCAGCTCGTCGACGACCTGCTCAGGTACAAGCGGCTGGACGGGGTCGGCGCGGCCCTAGAGACGCTACTCGGCACCCTGCTGGACGGCGACGACCAGGCCATCGACGCGGCGCCGCTGCTGGCCACGGTCGAGGTCCCGGTCACCGTGGTCTGGGGCCGGGCCGACAAGGTGTTTGCCCCGGCCGACGCCTCGGCGCTCGGCCAGGCCAAGCTGCGGGTGGTCGAAGGCGCCGGGCACATGGCCCACATGGAGAAACCTAACGAGGTCGTCGCCGCCGTGGAAGCCCGCGGCGGGGCAACAGCGAGCGACGAGGGAGACGAGGGAGCTGGTGGGCAATGAAGGCGGCGAGGTTCCACGCGCGTGAGGACGTCCGGATCGACGACATCCCCGAGCCTGAGACCACCGACGGCACCGTCAAGATCAAGGTCGACTGGTGCGGGATCTGCGGCACCGACCTGCACGAGTACCTCGAGGGCCCGATCTTCACCCCGGTCGCCGGGTCGCCCCATCCG
>DATHIG010000040.1:0-2180 GCA_035490035.1 Actinomycetes bacterium | reverse complement strand
TGGCGTCCGAGGGGTGGTCGATGTTCGAGGTCAGGGAGCAGCTCGGCCACTCCAGCATCACCGTGACTGAGAAGTACACCCACTTCTTCCCGACGCACATGGCCGAGAAAGCTCGCCGGTCCAACGAGACGGTTCGGGCGGCCCGTCTGCCCTCGATGGCCGCGGCGCCCTGGAGGCCGGCGAGCTGGAGGCGGCGGCGTCCTACGCCCAGCAGATGCTCGCCGCCGGCATGGGCCCATCCCGCCCCGACGCCTGGCAGGCTGGCGACCTGATCCACCACGGGCACATCACCCTGGGCCGGCTGGCGCTGCTGGCCGGCGACGTGGACGGCGCCGCCGAGCACCTGCTGGATGCGGGCTCGACCTGGGGATCGCCCCAGCTGGACTCCTTCGGCCCGGACTTCAACCTCGCCAACCAGCTGCTCGCCCACGGCCAAACCGACACGGTCGAGGGCTACCTGCAACGGTGCCAACGGTTCTGGAAGCTCGGCGGCGACAAGCTGGAACGGTGGATCACCGAGATCCACGCTGGCCATCGCCCGACCCTGGAGCCATAAGGCACCAGCGACCTAGCAGTACTCCGTTAGGTTGGTGCGGCTGATGGGTGCAGCCATGCCGTCGACCGTGGGAATTTGCGCAGACACACCGGACACGCGCCGGCCCAACCAGCGAGCAGCAACTGCAGCTCACGCAATGCCTGGAAGGTGGTCAGGCCGACGCACGGACTTTTGGGTCCAGCCGCTCCAAGGTGACGAACGCGTGGGCGACCGACACCAAGGTCACGTGGTGGTGCCAGCCCTGCCAGGAGCGCCCCTCGAAGTGATCCAGCCCGAGCGCGTCCTTCAGCTCGCGATAGTCGTGTTCCACTCGCCACCGCAGCTTGGCCAGGCCCACCAGCCGCTCCAGCGGGGTATCGGCGGGCAGGCTCGCGAGCCAGTACTTGACCGGCTCGGGCTCGCCGTGGGGCCACTCGGCCAGCAGCCAGCGCACCGGCAGCTCCCCACCGCGGGCCACCCGGCGCAGCAGCACCCCGGCCGGGCGCACCCGCAGGGCCACAAACCGCGAGCCAAGCCGCTGCCCGTCGGCGCCTTCGCGCCAGGTGACCGTGTGGGCTGCCTGCTCGCCGGCGGCCAGCACCAACTGTCGCAGCGACGAGCGCGGCTGGCGGTAGCGCGACTTGGATGGCTGCCCCCGGCCGGCGTAGGGCAGCGTCTCGGGCACCACCTGCTGAGGGTAGGCGCTGATGGTGCCGGGGACCTGTACCACGTAGGCCAGCTGGCGCTGCTCCAGGCCCAGCCGGAACTGGTTGACCTCGCCGTAGGCGGCGTCGGCGAGCACCACCGGCGCCGCCAGGTCCCAGGCGGCCAGCTCGTCCAGCATCTCCAGGGCCAGCTGCCACTTGGGCCGGTGGCGCTGGCTGGTGGGCACGTGGGCCTTGCGGCGCCGCTCGGCGTCGGCGTCCCAGGACTCCGGGAGGAACAGCCGCCAGTCCAGCGGGCAGGAGGCCTGGTCGGTGACGGCGTGCACGCTCACGCCGACCTGGCAGTTGGCCACCTTGCCCAGCGCCCCGCAGTACTGCGGCGCGACCCCCACCGAGTGGCGGCCGAACTTCGGGAAGCCGGTGTCATCGATCACCCACGCGGCCGGCCCGATCGCGGTGGTCATGCGCTGAGCGAGCCGCCGGCGCACCGGCTCCGGGTCCCACGGGGACTGGTTACAGAACTGCTGCAGCGCCTGCTCAAGCGCGTCGGCGTCGGCCTGCGGGTCGCCCCGGGCCAGCCGCGTGGCCATGGGCTGGATGGACTTGCGCTTGCCGTCCAGCAGCAGCCCGCGCAGGTAGCTCTGGCCCCAGCGGCGCTGGTCTTTACGAGGGATGGACGCGAACAGGTCCTCGGCGAATGCGGCCAGGCGGGTTCGGATGCGGCCAAGTTGTGTGGGTGTCACGGTCGGGCCGCCGCGGCGGTGGCGGTCTCCTTTCGGGTGCGGTACCGCTCAACAGGTACACCCGACAACGAATCACTGCAAGAGTTAACGGAGTACTGCTAGTCGTGCCGTGGGTCTACGACCCCGCAGACAGGGCCGCAGCATTCACGCCCCACGCCGCCATCCTGGAATGTTATGCTCTGCCGCTTGCCGCGCCCCGGCTGCCAGCGGCCTCACTGGACACACTGGCTGATCGGC
>DATHIG010000039.1:0-2586 GCA_035490035.1 Actinomycetes bacterium | reverse complement strand
GATCCGGTCGTGTTGCCGCTGGGCGTGCATCAGGATGCGTCCGCGACCGTGCCGTAAGGCGTTGTCGACCAGGTTGCCCAGCGCCTGCTCGGCGCGGAGGCGGTCCACGGCCAGCTCCAGCCGGTCGTCTGCCTCGACCTGGAACGGCCGACCGGCCTCGACAGCCCGGCGGACATACCGCGCCCGAACGTCGGCCAGCAGCTCGCCGGCTGGCAGCCGCTCTGGTCGTACCGGTAGCTTGCCAGCGTCGATTCGGGCCAGCACCAGCAGGTCCTCTGCCAACTGCCACAGCCGCTCGGTCTCCTCCGCCGCCGACCGCACCGCTTCCCGGAGTTCCTGGGGGGTGCGCTCGCGTCGCAGCGCGAGCTCGAGCTCGGTGCGCAGCGCGGCCAGTGGGGTTCGTAGCTCGTGGCTGGCATCCGATACGAACCGCCGTTCGCGGGCCAGCGCCGACTCAAGCCGGCCCAGCATCGTGTTCAGCGTCGTTCCGAGCCGGGCGATCTCGTCGTTGGCGGGTGGAAGCGGCAGCCGCCGGCCCGGCTCGGCGGCCGATACCGCGTCTGCCTCCTGCCGCATCGACTCCACCGGCCGCAGTGCCGCCGCCGCCAGCGCGTAGCCGGCAAGCGACGACAGCGCCAGCGCCACGGGGCCGCCGATGAGCAGCTGCGCCAGCAGGTTCTCAAGCGCCTCGGCGCGCTCCTCCAGTGACGCGCCGACCACCACCACCAGCCGCCCTGCCGGCGCATCCACGGGTGTGGCAAGCAGCCGCAGGGGGTCGTCCGAGTCGGGCACAGGACCCCGCTCGACCACGATCGTCTGCTCGGCCGCCTTGGCCAGCTGCGCGTTGGTGAGCAGGGGACGGCCGCCGAGTTGCGGGGTGCTGTCGGCGACGGCGCCGCTTGGTTGGAGCACCTGGGCTAGGCTTTCATCAGGCTCGGCGAGCCGGTTTCTGTTCGCCTCTGACAGCCCCGAGCCGGCCCGGCGGACCAGCGCGGCCAGGTCGTCGGCGCGCCCGCGCAGGCTCTGGTCGAGCGTCGCGTCCAACGCCGCACCAAGACGCAGGTATAGGAACAGCCCCATGACCGCTAGGACAACCGCCATGACGGCGGCGAAGACCAGCGTTAGCCGTACACGGATCGGAAGCCTGCGACAAGCCGTACCACCCGTCACCCGCCGCCGTCCTGGCGCAGCCGGTAGCCCGCCCCGCGGACCGTCTCGATCGAGCGCAGGCCGAACGGGCGGTCGATCTTCGCCCGCAGGTAGCCGACGTAGACGTCCACCACGTTCGACCGGTTCTCGTAGCTGTCGTCCCACGTGCGCTCCAGGAGCTCCTGGCGGGATAGCACCTGTTCAGGTCGGCGCATGAACGTCTCCAGCAAGGCGAACTCCTTGGCTGAGAGCTCGATTTGGACATCGCCCCGCCATGTCCGCCGAGTCGCGGGGTCGAGACGAAGCGGCCCTACCCGCAGCACGGTGGGGCGCTCGAAGCGACCGCGTCGGGTAAGCGCCCGCAGTCGTGCGAGCAGTTCGGCAAAGGAGAAGGGCTTGGTCAGGTAATCGTCGGCGCCGCTGTCCAGACCAGCGACTCTATCCTCGACACCATCGCGCGCGGTCAACATCAAGACCGGAGACCAGACGCCACCCTGGCGCAGCTCCCGGCAGACCCGGAAGCCGTCCAGGTCGGGAAGCATCACATCCAGCAGGATGGCGTCGTAGGAGGTTGCCTGCGCCATCCAGAGGCCGTCCTTGCCCGTCCGGGCGATGTCCGCGGCATAGCCCTCTTCGACCAGCCCACGTCGAAGCAGCGTCGCCATCTTCAGCTCATCCTCGATCACCAGCGCGCGCACCACCCCATTGTCGCTCGCCAAGATGAGAACAGGAAAGCGCAGCGTCCAGACCTCACAGAATGACCGCGACCTCCCGCCCATGTGCACACAAACGGTTCCCCACCGGCCCAACACGCGCGGGATGGTTGCAGCCGGGTGCACTTGTTTCTGGCGCCGACGATGCGGCCCCGGCCACGACGCTAGCCAGTGGCAGCACGGTCGCCAACCGGGTGGGGCTGGTGAGGCATCGCAGAATCCATCTGAGATTCGTACCAAGCTCGGCGGCACGCTGGATACCCTCTCCCGCACTTGCGGCATGACCGGGGTCCAGGACTGGGATTGTCAGAGTGATCCAAGCGTAGGCACTTCAGGGCATGGGGGCGCATGCTGGGGTTTCTGGCGGCCGATCGCTGCGCTTATCACTCTGGGGCACCCTGGCGGCCAGTGTCGTTCCAGCCTGGGCTGGGACCGCGGACGCGCCCACGCCGACGTGGCAGACCAACGGCCGGGTCCTCGCTGTCGCCTCGAGCGGCACCACGGTGTAGCTGGCTGGCACCTTCACCTCGGTCCGTCCCCCCGGCAATCGGCCCGGGGTCGGCGAGGTGGCACGCAACCGCGCCGCCGCGATCAACGTCACCACCGGCCATCTGCTGGCCTGGAACCCCAATGTCAACGGGGTGGTCCGGGCCCTGGCCGTGGCCGGTCAACAGGTCTCCCTAGGGCCAGCTTCAGCCGGGTAGGTGGGCTGACCCGCCGCAGG
>DATHIG010000038.1:0-3931 GCA_035490035.1 Actinomycetes bacterium | reverse complement strand
CTCCTCCCGCCTGTACCGGGGAATGCATTACATGACCGACGTGCTCGGCGGGTTCCTGCTCGGCGGCGTCTGGCTGCTGGCGACCGTCCGTGGCATCCGCCTCGGCGTGCTGCACCGCCAGCTGCGCCACGGCACCGCGGCTGGACCGCGACGATCGGCCGTGCGTCATGGCTGATCAGGTGGGCGAGCGCTCGGCCGGCACCCGGGCCGGGCCGGGTGGGCGTCCGCGACGGGTGGCGGTGATCTTCAACCCGGTCACCGGCGGCGGCGAGACCGCCGACCGCAAGCGCGACACCCAGGAGGCCCTGCAGGGCGCCGGCCTCGACCTGCTCTGGCTGGAGACAACCCGCGAGGACCCTGGGCAGGGGCTGACCCGCAGCGCCGTCGAGCAGGGCGTCGACCTGGTCATCGCCCAGGGCGGCGACGGGACCGTGATGGCCTGCGTGACCGGCCTGGCCGGGACCGACGTGCCCCTGGCCGTGCTGCCCGGCGGCACCGGCAACCTGCTGGCCACCAACTTCGACATCCCAAGCGACCTCGAGGACGCGGTCGAGATCGCCCTCGAGGGCGACCGGGTCCGCCTGGACGTCGCCGCCATGGACGACGACCGCTTCGTGGTGATGGGCGGGATCGGCTTCGACGCGGCCATGCTGCGCGACGCCGACCCCAACCTCAAGGAGCATCTCGGGGCCGTCGCCTACCTGCTCAGCGGGTTGCGGAACCTGCGCCGCCGACGCAGCCGGTACCGGCTGCGCCTGGACGACCGGCCACCGATCGACCGGGTCGGCCAGGGGGTGCTGATCGGCAACCTGGGGCGGCTGCAGGGCGGGCTGCCGATCATGCCCGACGCCCGGCCCGACGACGGGTTGCTGGACGTTGCCGTGCTCGAGACCCGGACGGTGCTGGACTGGCTGACCCTCGCCGTCCGGGTGCTGCTCCGCCGGCGCAAGGACCCGCAGCTGGAGCTGTTCCAGGCCCGCCGGGTGGAGGTCATCTGCGACCGGCCACAGCCGGTCGAGCGCGACGGCGACCTGGCCGGCGCCCGCGACCACCTGCTGGTCGAGGTGGTTCCCGCCGCCCTCACACTGTGTGTCCCCGCCGGGAAAGGACCTGCGTCGTGAGCACCGCCACCTCCGTGCCCGAGACCTACGAGCTCGAGGGCGACGACGCCCTCCGGACCCTGCGCGACACCGGCTGGGGGCAGCTGCTCAAGGACGCGTTCCTGCGCTTCCGAGCCGCCGACGGCTTCAGCCACTCCCGCGCCCTCGCCTACCAGGTGATGCTCACCCTGCTGCCCTTCGTGATCGCCGTCGTCGGGCTGGCCACCGCCCTGGAGGTGGCCGAGATCCGCCAGCTGCTCACCCAGACCGTCGACCGCCTCGCCCCCGGCCCGGCCGGCCAGCTCTTCACCCAGGCGATCAAGCAGGGAACCAAGAGCGCGGCCGGCGGCGGCGTCCTCGCCATGTTCCTGGGCGCGCTGGCCGCCGTGGTGTCGGCCACGCTGGCCATGGGCCAGATCGAACGCGGTGCCAACCGCCTGTACGGCGTCGAGCAGGACCGCCCCACCACCCAGAAGTACGGCAACGGCTTCAAGCTCGCCTGCACGGCCGGGTTCCTGACCGTGCTCGCGTTCGTGCTGATCGTGGCCGGTGCCGACGTGGCCGAGGCGACCGGCATCTCCGGCGTGGTCAAGGGGCTCTGGACGGTGCTGCGCTGGCCGCTCAGCATCGGGTTCGTGGTGGTGGCCTTCGCGCTGCTGTTCCGGGCCGCGCCCCGCCGCCGCCAGCCGTCATGGTCGTGGCTGGCCGTCGGCTCCGGCGTCTCGGTGCTGCTGTGGTTCGTGTTCACCGGCCTGCTGGCCCTGTACCTGAACCTCTCCTCGGACACCTTCGGGCAGACCTACGGCCCGCTCACCGGCATCATCGCCATCCTGATCTGGACCTTCCTGACCTCGCTGGCCATCTACCTCGGGCTTGCCTTCGCGGCCCAGCTGGAGGCGGTCAGGGCCGGGGTCCCCGGACCGAGGACCGGCGAGCAGGCCAACCCGTCGGGGCGCCGGGAGGCCAAGGGGGGAACCCGGCCGGCATGGCGGTGACAGAAATTCCCTCAACCGTCGCCCTTCCGACGTCGAACATCTGAAAGGCGCCAGCGGCGCGACCTGCCAGTCGCGATTTTGGGTACCTTTCCGATTATCTTCGGTGGTTAGCACGGAGCCAGCTCGGGAGCGGACAAGGATGCAGGACGACCCACTTTGGTACAAGACCGCGGTCTTCTACGAGTTGTACGTCCGCGGTTTCCAGGACGGCAACGGCGACGGCCAGGGTGACTTCCGCGGCCTGACCCAGCGGCTGGACTATCTGCAGTGGCTGGGGGTCGACTGTGTCTGGCTGCTGCCGATCAACCCGTCGCCGCTGCGCGACGGCGGCTACGACGTCAGCGACCACCTGTCGATCCTGCCCGACTACGGCACCCTCGGGGACTTCTACGAGTTCCTGGAGGCTGCCCATGCCCGCGGCATCCGGGTGATCGCCGACATCGTGATGAACCACACCTCGGACGCCCACCCCTGGTTCCAGGAGTCGCGCAAGCCCGGCTCGGCCAAGCGCGACTGGTACGTGTGGTCCGACACCGACCAGCGCTACCAGGACGCCCGCATCATCTTCGTCGACACCGAGACCTCCAACTGGACCTGGGACCCCCAGGCGCAGGCCTTCTACTGGCACCGCTTCTTCTCCCACCAGCCCGACCTCAACTACGACAACCCCGAGGTCCAGGAGGTCATGCTCGAGGTCATCCGCTTCTGGCTCGATATGGGCCTTGACGGGTTCCGGCTCGACGCCGTCCCCTACATGTTCGAGCGGGAGCAGACCAACTGCGAGAACCTGCCGGAGACCCATGAGTTCCTGAAGCGGGTGCGCAAGGAGGTGGACGACAAGTACCCGGGCCGGCTGCTGCTGGCCGAGGCCAACCAGTGGCCACCGGACGTTGTCCCCTACTTCGGCGACGGCGACGAATGCCACATGGCGTTCAACTTCCCGGTGATGCCGCGGATGTTCATGGCCCTGCGCCGCGAGGACCGTACACCGATCGTCGAGATCATGAACCGCACCCCCAAGATCCCCGACACCGCCCAGTGGGGGCTGTTCCTGCGCAACCACGACGAGCTGACCCTCGAGATGGTGACCGACGAGGAACGCGACTACATGTACGCCGAGTACGCCAAAGATCCCCGCATGCGCCGCAACATCGGCATCTCCCGGCGCCTGGCGCCGCTGCTGGACAACGGCCGCCGCCAGATCGAGCTGCTCTACAGCCTGCTGTACAGCCTGCCGGGCAGCCCGGTCATGTACTACGGCGACGAGATCGGCATGGGCGACAACATCTACCTCGGCGACCGCGACGGGGTGCGCACCCCGATGCAGTGGACCGGCGACCGCAACGCCGGCTTCTCCAAGGCCGACCCGGCCGCCCTGTACCTCCCCTTCCTGATGGACCCGGTCTACGGCTACCAGGCCTGCAGCGTCGAGGCCCAGGAGCGGGTGTCGACCTCGCTGCTGCAATGGGTGCGGAGGATGCTCCAGGTCCGCAAGCAGCACCCGGTGTTCGGCCTTGGCGACTACGAGCCGCTGTACCCCGACAACCGCCGGGTGCTCGCCTTCTACCGCCAGCTGGGAGCCGATGTGGTGCTGGTGGTGGCCAACCTGTCGAGGTTCGCCCAGCCGGTGGAGCTCGACCTGTCCCGCTTCCACGGCCTGGTGCCGGAGGAGATGTTCGGCCGGACCCCGTTCCCGGTGATCGACGACGAGCCCTACCGGCTGGGCCTTGGACCGCACGGCTTCTACTGGTTCCACCTGGTCGAGCCGCCGACCGAAACCGAGGACACGGCCATGTTCCGGGCCATCCGCGTGCGGCAGTGACCGCCCCGCGCGGC
>DATHIG010000037.1:0-2796 GCA_035490035.1 Actinomycetes bacterium | reverse complement strand
CCGCGGTTCATCGACCCGACGACCACCTTGCCGTCCAGCGCCCCCAGCAGCAGCAGGTCCTCGAGGATGTCGGGGGTGCCGAGGACACCGTTGACCCCGGGGCGGGACAGGGCGATGCAGAGACGGTCGAGCAGCTCGACCCGGTCGGCCATGGCCAGGGCCCGGTCGCCGGCCCGCAGGGCGCCACGGGCCGGGTGGTCGGCGGCGATCATCATCAGCCGGCCGTGCTCGTTGAACACCGAGGTCGGGCGGACTCGGCGGGTCGCTGCCTCGGCGATCGCCTCCGGGCGCCGCGTCCGAGCGTCAACAATGGTTCGGTAGCGCTCATCCAGCATTGACGGCCTCCTCCAGCATGGCCTCCACCTCGGCGGCATCGGGCATGGCATCGGCGCAGGCCAGCCGGGAGGCCACCAGCGCCCCGGCGGCGTTGCAGAACCGCATCAGCCGCTCCAGGTCCCAGCCGGCCAGCAGGCCGTGGCACAGCGCCCCCCCGAACGCGTCGCCGGCCCCCAGGCCGTTGACCACCTCCACCGGCACCGGTGGGACCTCGACCTCGACCCGGCCGTCGGAGGCCAGCACGCCCTTGGGGCCCTGCTTGACCACCACGACCTCGACCCCACGGTCGCGCAGGGCCCGGGCGGCGGCGCGCGGCTCGCGCTCGCCGACGGCGGTGTCGGACTCGTCGAGGTTGCCGACCGCGACCGTGACGTGCCCAAGGGCCCGCTGCACCTGTGCCCGGGCCTCCTCCCTGGAGGACCAGAACATCGGCCGGTAGTCCAGGTCGAGGATGGTGATGCCAGCCTTGGCCCTGGCTTCGAGCGCGGCCAGGGTGGCGCTGCGGCTTGGCTCCTGGGACAGCCCGGTGACCGTCACCCAGAACACCCTGGCCGACCGGATCGCGTCCAGGTCCAGCTCGTCGGAGCGGATCTCCAGATCTGGCGCCTTGGGGAAGCGGTAGAAGTAGAGCGGGAAGTCGTCCGGCGGGAAGATCTCGCAGAAGGTCACCGGCGTCGGCAGGCCGGGGACGGCGGTCACGTAGCGGTCGTCCACGCCGAAGCCGCGAAGGGCGTCGTGCAGGTACTCGCCGAACGGGTCCTGGCCGGTGCGGGTGATGACCGCGCTGCGCCGGCCGTAGCGGGCCGCGGCCACGGCCACGTTGGTCGGGCTGCCGCCCAGGTACTTGCCGAAGCTGCGGACCTCGCGCAGCGAGACCCCGACCTGGAGGGGGTAGACGTCGACCCCGATCCGTCCCATGGTCAGGACGTCGAATGCCTCCATGCGGTCGCCGGGCATCAGGACGCCAAGTCCATGGTGCGCCTCCCATCATGCTGCGAGAACGGCGGAGATGGGTGGAGCTGGGGCTGAATCGGCCGGGGTCTAGACAGCGCTTGTTACAATACGGTAACTACTACCTACAGATTCTGCTGTCAACCCTTTGTCCTGACTTCATGACAATGTTTGCAGCCTAGGCGGCCGCGGCAGCACTACGGGGGCTGAGGATGACCTTCTCGCCGGCGTCGATCATCGTCGATCGCGCGAGCCCTGTGCCGATGTACTACCAGGTGGCCCAGCAGCTGGAGTACGCCATCGAGTCCGGCGAGCTGCCGCCAGGCAGCCGGCTGGACGGCGAGCTGGCCCTCGCCGACCAGCTCGGGGTGTCGCGTCCGACGCTGCGCCGGGCCATCGAGTACCTGGTCGACCGCGGCTACCTGGTCCGCAGGCGTGCCGTCGGCACCCAGGTGGTGCACCCCAAGGTGCGTCGGCCGATGGCCCTGTCCAGCCTCTACGACGACCTGGCGACCAGCCGCAAGGACCCGCGGACCAAGGTGCTGTCGATCGCCACGGTGCCGGCGACCGACGCCGTGGCCCACGCGCTCGGGCTGGACGACCGCGTCGAGGTGGTGGCCCTGGAACGGCTGCGCTACGCCGACGGCGAGCCGCTGGCCATCATGCGCAACTGGCTGCCCCTGGGCCTGGTCGAGCTGGACGCCGAGCGGCTGGAGCAGGCCGGGCTGTACCAGCTCATGCGGGCGGCCGGGGTCGGGCTGCACCTGGCCTCGCAGACCATCGGGGCCAGGGGGGCCAGTGGCGCCGAGGCCAGGCTGCTGCACGCCCGCAAGGGCGAGCCGCTGCTGACCATGGAGCGGACCACCTACAACGAATCCGGGCAGCCGGTGGAGCTTGGGGACCACATCTACCGGGCATCCTTGTACTCGTTCGAGATCGTCCTGGTCACTCGGTAGCACCCGCAGCATGAAGGAGGGCCCCTATGGCCAGTATGGAAGGGCAGGTCGCGCTCGTCACCGGTGGTGCACGGGGGATCGGCCTGGCGATCAGCACCCGGCTCGCCGGGCGGGGGGTCAGGGTGGCGGTCGGGTATTCGCATGGGGCGGAGACGGCCAAGCAGTTCGCCGCCGCCCACGAGGGCTCGACCATCCACCAGGGCAACATCGGGGTGGCCGCCGACTGCGAGCGCGTGATCGGGGAGGTGCTGGAGCAGCACGGCCAGCTCGACATCCTGGTCAACAACGCCGGGATCACGATCGACAAGACGGTCCGCAAGATGTCGGTGGAGGACTGGGACCGGGTGATCCATGTCAACCTGTCGGGGGCGTTCTATCTGGCCCGGGCGGTGCTGCAGCACATGCTGGACCGTGGGTATGGGCGGATCATCAACATCAGCTCGGTGATCGGGGAGAAGGGCAACATCGGCCAGGCCAACTACGCGGCGGCCAAGTCGGGGCTGTTCGGGCTGACCAACAGCCTGGCCCTTGAGACGGCTCGCAAGGGGATCAC
>DATHIG010000036.1:0-2677 GCA_035490035.1 Actinomycetes bacterium | reverse complement strand
GCTCGACGCCGTCGGCGTCGAGGTCGTCATGCAGGCTCTCGATCACGTCGGCGGCCGACGTGTCCACGTCGGTGACCGGCTCGGCCGCCACCACGACCCGGCGTGCCGGCGTCGGCGAGGCGGCGACCGCCTCGCGCACGTCCTGGCCGAAGACCTCGGCGTTGGCGAAGAACAGGGGCGCGTCCCAGCGGAACAGGACCAGCCCAGGGACGCGCCTGGCGGCCGGGTAGCGGGTCACGTCGTGGTAGCCCTTCAGGCCGTCCACCTTGCCGAGCACGGCGTCGTAGGGCCGCCAGGCCCGCCGGATGAAGTTCAGCAGGGCCAGCCCGACGGCGATGAAGATGCCCTCGATCACCCCGATGAGCGCCACGCCCAGGAAGCAGACGATCGAGAGCGTGAACTCGGTCTTGCGCATCCGCCACAGCTTGCGGACGCCGGCCACCTCGACCAGGCTCAGCGACGCCGCGATAACCACAGCGGCGAGGGCCGCCGACGGCAGGTCCTGCACGAGGTTGGGCACGAACAGCAGCATCAGCGTGATCGCCCCGGCCCCCACGAGCCCTGTGAGCTGGGTCTTGGCGCCTGCCTGCTCGGCCACCGGGGTCCTTGACGAGCTGCTGCTGATCGGGAATCCCTGGAAGAAGCCGGTGGCGGTGTTGGCGGCGCCGAGCGCGATCATCTCCTGGTTGGCATCGACCCGGTAGCCGCCCCTGACCGCGAAGGTCCGGGACAGGACGCTGGTGTCGGCGAACGACACCAGCGCGATGCCGGCGGCGCCGGCCGCCAGCGTGGCCATGTTCCCGCCCGACAGCTCGGGCAGCGCCAGCGACGGCAGCCCCTTGGGGAGCGGACCCACCAGCGACAGGCCGTACCGTTGACCCAGGCCGAAGACGGCGACAGCGACGGTCGCGCCCACGACGGCTACGAGCACGCCGGGGACCCGCGGCAGCCAGCGCTTGAGGCCGAGGATGACGACCAGGCAGGCCATCCCGATCAGCAGAGCCACCCGGTTGGTCTCCCTGGCCAGGATGCCGTCGACGAACCCGCGCACCTCGTCGATCAGGCCGTCGGCGTCCACCGAGAACCCGAACAGCTTGGGCAGCTGCCCGACCAGGACGGTGAGGGCGATCCCGTTCATGTACCCGTAGCGCACCGGCTTGGAAAGCACGTCGGTGATGAACCCGAAGCGGAGCAGCCCGGAGACTACGCACAGCACGCCGGCCATGATCGCGAGCATGCCGGCGAGCGCGACCGTCTGGTTCGGGTCCCCGGCGGCCAGGGGGACGATCGTGGCCGCGATCAGCGGGGCGAGTGACGAGTCCGGGCCGAGGACCAGGATCCGGCTCGGGCCGAACAGGGCGTACGCGGTCAGCGGCACGATGGTTGCGTACAGGCCGTGGATTGGCGGCAGTCCCGAGGCCTCGGCGTAGCCCATGCCGGCCGGGACCAGCAGCGCCGTGAGGACCAGGCCGGCGACCAGGTCGCGAGGCAGCCAGGCGGGCTTGTAGCTCAGCAGCGTGCGCAGGCCGGGGAGCCATTTCAGCCGGTCGGTCGCGGGCGCCCCGGCCGCGGGGCCTTGGGGATGCTGCACGGTCGTCATCGGGTGACCGGTGTGTGCGTCGCCGTGAACATCACCAGCTTGAACAGCCGGGCGCCATCCAGGTGCGACAGGCCACCGCCGGTGTCGCGAGCGTCCGCCACAGGCCCACCCCTCGGCGTCAGACGCCGGTCCGCGCCTTGATCCGGCCGGAGCTGACCGCGTCCGCCAGGGCCTGGTAGTCGCGCTCGTTCTGGTCGGCGTAGGTTTCGGCGAAGTCGGCGATGGCGTTGTCGAAGACGTCACTCTTGCCCAGATAGGACGCGATCGCCACGCGGTCGCCGGAACGGGCGTGGGCCCTGGCCAGCGTCCAGGCGCACATTCTGGCGTAGATCGCCATGCCCTTCGGGTTCATCCGCTCGATCTCGGCCGATCCCTTCCAGTCGCGCAGCTGCCTGATGTAGAAGTCGCGCTGCTCTCCGTCGATGCCCGTGACGCGCTGCCAGCCCAGGAAGATGTCACTGGCCGTTTGCATGAGGCGCTGGCCGGCCACCACCCGTTGGCCCTGGTTGACGTACTTGCTCCTGCCGGCGAATCGCGCGAGGACGGATTCCTGGGCCTCCTTCATCTGCAGGAAGAGCGGGTCCTGCCCGTCGCGGCCCAGCAGCAGTCCGATCCAGGCCCTTGTCCCGACGCTGCCGACGCCGACGACCTTGCGGGCCAGGTGGACGAAGCGGAACTGCTCGAGCAGATGGCGCTTGTCGCTCTCCAGAGTCTTGCGGTAGGTGCGCAGCAGCATGGCCAGCTCCGCCATGACCTCCCTGCGGTCGTCGTCCGGGAGCAACTCCTCGATGGGAACGATCAGCGGTGGGTCGCTCACGATCCTGGGCTCGCCGTCGACCTCGGTGGCGAACTTGGCGAACTTGGCGAACGCCTGGACGCTGTCGCGCGTCCGGGCCTTGGCGAGGGAGCTCTCGACGGTCTTCACGCGCTTGGCCTCGAGCTGCGGCCGGAGCTGTTCCAGGAAGACCTCGATGTCCAGGTGCGCGTACCAGACGGCCATGTTCGGCATGCCAGCGAACCTGGTTATCCCTGTGCGGTACGCGCGGGCGCCGGCCAGGAGAAACTTGCGCCGCTCGG
>DATHIG010000035.1:0-3479 GCA_035490035.1 Actinomycetes bacterium | reverse complement strand
CAAGAAGGACCTCCAGACCCGGCTGCGGCGCATCGAAGGGCAGGTACGCGGCCTGCAGCGCATGGTCGACGAGGACGTCTACTGCATCGATGTCCTCACCCAGATTTCGGCCGCGACCAAGGCGCTGCAGTCGGTCGCCGTTGAGCTGCTGGACGACCATCTTGGTCACTGCGTCCGTGAGGCGATCGCCACCGGCGGCCCCGACGCCGACGCTAAGGTCGCCGAGGCCTCAGCCGCCATCGGCCGGCTGGTCCGCTCCTGACCTGACCCGGGGTGCCGCGACGCCCAGAGCGGGACCGATCCTGCCGGCACGCCGTGGTGACCACCCAGGCCCTGATCCAACGCTCGGGCGCATGAGCAGCCGGTTAGTCGCGCGCCGTAGGTTGCCTGGCCATGCCGCGCCTTCGCCCATCTCGCCCGCCGGCCCGTCCCGGCTGGCCCCACCTCCTGCTGCTGGTGGTGGCGCTCGGCGGGTTGCTGCTGTGGGCCGGCCGATCCCTGGACGCTGCCAGCCCACCAAGCGCCGCAGCGTCGACGCCGGCCATCGACCAGTGGAATCCCGCCGACACGGCGTTCGTGCAGGCCATGGTCCTGCATCGCCAACAGGCGCTCCAGATGGCCAACCTGGTCCAGGGCCGTACCGCCCGGCCGGAACTGCTGGGCCTGGCTCGGAGGATCCAGCTGGCGCAAGACCCCGAGATGGCCCAGCTGACAGCGCGGCTGCGCGATCGCAGCCCATCGGTCGCCCCCGGTGGCGTCAGCGATGTCAGCGGCGGCCGCTGGTTTGCCGGGATGATGGCCACATCACAACTGCGGACCCTGGCCGCCACCACCGGTCAGCGGTTCGACTTCCTGTTGGTCGACATGCTGCTCGCCCACCACAACGGGGCGGTCGTCATGGCCGGCGAGGCGCTGGCCGACGGTGGCGACCCGCAAGTCGGGAAGTTCGCCGGCAGCCTGCTGGCCGGCCAGCAGCAGGAGATCGGGGAGCTGACCACCTGGCGGCGACGCTGGGCGGAGCCGTTCCTGCGGCAGCTGGGTCAGGCAACCGCCCGCTGGGCGGCCGGTCCACCCTCGATCTGACCTGGGATGGCTCAGCTCCCGACCGAGATGTGGACGTGGTCGTCGTGGCGCAGGGTGGGGTTGCAGTTGCACGGGTCCGAGGGGTGCCGGTAGCCGTGCCAGCCCCGGTCCCTGGTCCAGATGCGCCCGTTGAAGATCACATAGGTGACGTCCAGCGCCGGGGCGTTGCCGGCGGCCCAGTTGGCGATCCGCCAGCCGAGCGCCCGGCCTTCCACGCGTGGGTAGCCGACAAAGACGTCCAGGGCCCGGCCGCGTGGGTGGTCGCTGCCCGGCACCGACCCGGTGGGCCGCCAGCCGCCGATCGCATGGACGTCGAAGGTGCGGACCACCAGGCCGTACAGGCGCTTGGCGGTCGGGGTGAGCCGCTGGAAGCTGGCGGCGCTTGGACCGGTGGCGCCGGGGCCGTCCTCGTCCAGGACGGTCGGTCCTACGCTCTGGCCGCGACCGGCCACCACCGCGCGTCTGGCGGCCGCGGCGGCGCGCCGCCTGGCCGCCTCCTCGGCTCGGATCTTGCCCAGGATCCTGGTCGACTGGCGGCGCAGGCTGCCCTGGCGGACCTCCAGGAACGCGATCTTGTGTTCCAGGGCCCGCTTGGCAGCCGCCCGAGCGGCCCGGATCTGCTCGAATTCGGCGGCGCGAGCGCGCATCGCGACCTTCGCCGCACGCGCCGACTGCTCGGCCGCGACCGCCCGCTGCCTGGCCTCCTCTGCCTCGACGCGGGCGTCGAGGAGGGCGGCCAGCTCGGTGTTGGCCGCCTTGGCCACGTTCTCCAGCAGCTTGCCCCGGTCCAGCAGGTCACCGATGGTGTCGGCGTCAGCTAGCAGGGTCAGCACCATGGACGGGGCGTTGTTGACGTAGGTGGCGCGGGCGCGACGGTCGATCACTGCCTGCTGGGCCTCGACCTCGAGCTCGGCCCTGGCCGCCTCCAGCACCGCCTGCTCGCGTCTGCCCTGGGCCTGTCGGTACCGGCGCTCGGCCTTGGCGAGCGCTTCCCGGGCGTCGGCCACATCACGGTCGGCCTGGACAAGGGCCCGGGCGATCTGGTCGGCATCTGCCCGGGCGTCCTTCAGCACCTCGCGGACGGCGTCCAGCTTGCGTTGGACCTGGGACAGCTCGGACCCATCCTGGTGCCGGGCGTGGGATGGCGGGGCCGGGAGCGACCCGAGCGCACCGACCAGGAGCACCACGATGCCGGTGCGCCAGACGGCATGGCGGACGGCCTGGGGCACCTGACCTCCGTGGGGATGGGGAACGGACTTCAGCATCGGCAGCCGTTGGCTGCACCTTGAGCACTGTCCCCGCACCAGCAACCCTAGCCAACGACCCGACGGGGCGCAGAGTCCCTTGCCGACGGGCCGCAACCGGGTCGGTTGCTGGCGCGAAGCTCCCCGTCGACCCCCTGCCATGGAAGCGGATCAGGGCGCTGGCCAATCCCTATCGTCGACCGTGCCGCCCGGCGAAGCGTGCCGTCGGGCCAGGCTGCGGCCGGCCGCTCAGCTCCACGCCCGGGCCCGCGAGCGGCTGGGCACCAGGGCGGCGTCGGCCAGCCCAGCCTCGTGGAGGGCGACCCGGAGCCGGTCGACCTCCTCAGCCTCCAGACGGTAGGTGACCCGGGGTTGGCCGTCGAGGGTCTCGGCGGCCTGGACCACCGGCAGCGGGTCATCCTCCGCCCAGACCCGGGTGTCGGTCGAGAACGGCCCAGAGCGGCGGAGCAGGTCGAGCTGCCCAGGATCGTGGAGGTCCAGGTGGACCCTCCCGGCGGCCAGGGCCCGCCGGTACCAGGGGCCGCTGCCACGGGAGGTGGTGGAGGCCAGCCGCCGCAGCTGGGTCGCGGCCTGGCGGGCGTCGGGCGGCACCCCATCCTGCTGCGGGAGCGAGCCGCCGGACACCCCCACCGCCGCATGCGACAGCCGTGGCCCATGCAATGCCAGCACGCGAGCAAACAGCAGCTGGGCCTGGATCGGGGACAGGCCACCCGACGGCGCATAGACACCACGACCCGCCGGGCCGACATCGCCCGGGATCTCGCCAGCCTCGGCAGCCTGGGAGGTGATGGCGGCGGCGAGCAGCGTGGTCAGGGGCACCGCCGCGATCAGCCCGACCGACCCGCACAGGCTCCGCACGACCTCGACCGCGACCGCCTCGGCGGTGGCCACCGTGCCGAGGGCGTCGCCGCCGGTGGTGAACAGCACCAGCAGCGGCAGCGACGCCCCCGCGTAGGCCAGGAACAGGGTGTTCACGGTGGCGGCGATGTGGTCGCGGCCCACCGAAAGGGCCCCGGTGACCAGCTCGCCGAAACCGGCCGTCGGGTCGGCCCGCCGCAGCTCGAACACCAGCGACGCCTGCGACATGGTGACGTCGTCGAGCACGCCCAGCCCGCCGATGATGATCCCGGC
>DATHIG010000034.1:0-5101 GCA_035490035.1 Actinomycetes bacterium | reverse complement strand
CTCCCAACCCGATTCCTCCCGATCCGGTCCCTCCCGATCCGGTCCCTCCCGATCCGGTCCCTCCCGATCCGGTCCCTCCCGATCCGGTCCCTTCAGGCTGGGTGCCTCCCGGCTGGACCTCGCCTGGGTCGGTTCCTGCGGACGGTGTCGTGGTGCCGGGCTGACCGGTGTCGATCGGGGGCGCGACGGGCTGGGAGGTGTCCGGTGGGGGCTCCTGGTCGGGGTCGGGCGAGGTCGGGTACGGAGGGGCCGGGGCGGCGGCCAGACCCGTCGCCTTGACCACGAAGATCCGGGCGGTTGCGATAGCGGCGGCCACACCCGGGGCCCGGTCGCTCGGCATACGCAGCTGGACGCCCCGCGCCTCGCCCGTCCCGGTGAGCCCGGCGGGATCCTGGAGGAGCTGGACGACCTCCGCGGTCGGCAGCAGGACGACCGCGCGGCCCCGGCGGGCGCCTTCGGTGTAGGCGGCCAGCACCCGCACGCTGTCGCCGGGCCGGAGCCCTTGGGCCATGTCCCCCGCGTCCACCTGGACCGGCAGCTCGACGAGGTCGGCATGCCGGGTCGAGGCAAGGACGAGCTCTGCTGGGACGAGCGTCTCGCGGCGGACCGGAGCGGCCAGGACCCAGCCGGATATGGCGCGGCTCGGGCTGGGCTGCAGGTAGTGACGAAGCGCCGCCGCAGGCAGGCGGACCCGCACAACCATGAGGTCTCCACTCTGCAGAGGTAGGCCGGCGGGCAGGTCACGGGCTGCCGCGTAGACGGGCACCAGCCGCTGGGCGCGATCCAGGAAGATCGCTCCAGCCAGGACGGCGAGCAGTACAAAGCAGGCGCCGAGCGCCGTGCGGCCGTTCATCCAGGTCGCCGTGCGCAGGCGGTGAGCTTGGGCCGCCGGTGGCGGCTGGGGGTTCAGGCTGGACAGGGCTGAGGCTCCGTGGGGGATGGAGCGGCGTCGGCAGAAGATGCCTGATCCGGGCGTATACGATCAAGGGTGTGATTAGCGACACGTTAGCCCCCGTGGCGATCAGGGTAACCGGGTCACCAGCATGGACTCGGAGGCATTTGGAGGCAAACAGCCGTTCTGATATTGTGGATAACCCGATGACGGTTGGTCGCGGCCAGCGAGGGCGGTCGGCGACCTCGGAGACCGCCACACCCAGGAGGCCCCATGCCCACTCCCGGCGTCGAGCCCAGGTTCTACACGCTGGAAGACGTGGCCACGATCCTCAACGTCCGGGTTGCCCAGGTTTACGCGCTGGTCCGCAGCGGTGAGCTGCCGGCCGTCAAGCTGGGTGGGCGCGGCGTCTGGCGGGTCGACCGTCTGCAGCTCGAGACGTACATCGAGCGCATGCACGAGCAGACGGCCGACTGGGCTCGCAAGCACCCGCTCATCGGCGCGCCGGAGGAAGAGTGACCGCGACGACCGCGGCGAAGCCAACAAATCGGCGCGCCCGCACCGCAGCCCGGCGACGCGCCTCACCCGGGTCGTGCTCGGCGACCTCGAGGTAGTCGCTGCCGACCGCCTCGATGGTCCCGTCCACCCTGGTCTGGTCGACGAGCTCGACCCGTACCGGCTCGCGGCGCCGAGCCAGCTCGCGGAGGGCGAGCGCGAACTGGTAGCGGCGTGTTGCGGCGGCTGGTGTCGGCCGGAGGTCGCTCGGTTGCGGGGGCAGCGCGACGGAGACGGCGGGACCGTAGCGGATCAGGTGCTCGCTACCGTCGGAGGCCCGCAGGACCAGGAACTCGGGATAGCTTGCAACCACGATCCCGCGGAAGGCGCGGGTACCGGCGAACGCGACCGTCTCGCTGCCGATGCGCCGTGCCAGCTGTTCCCAGAGCACCGTTGCGCCGATCCCGGCGCGTAGCGCGGCCACCGTCTCCTGTTCGGCCTCCCGGCGTAGCCCGGCCTCGAACTCGGCCTCGAGCTCGTCGAATACTCGTCGCATGGCGGGCGAGGCCGGTTCCTCCGGTTCGTCCATGCGCGCGAGCCTAGTGCTCGGGCCAAGTTCTCCACAAGCCCCACTCCGGTGCGTTGTCCTCATCACGACGCCATGATAGTAAACGCAGGCAAATATAGGATAATGGAGTCTACAGGGAAGGATGGGGGTGAACGCGTGGGCGGTCCCGCGTTCGACCGGTTCACCGGCTGGTGGCGATCAGCCCATTTGGCCGTGGTCGGAGCCGCGCTTGGCGGGGTCGGACTGGTGCTCGTTGGCCAGCTGGGCACCCCGGCGGCGCAGCTGCGGACGCTGCGCCACCTGGGCGATGCCTGGGCGGATCCCGTCGCCTGCGTGCTCGCGCTCCTGACGCTGGTCGTGGAGGCCCTGGTCGCCTACCTGCTGATCATCCTGGTGCTCCGGTCGCTCTCGATACTTCCCGGGACCTTGGGTCGGCTCGCAGCCCGGATGACCTTTCTGGTCACCCCGGTCGCGGTCCGCGGAATCCTCGACCTTCTGGTCGGCGGCGCGCTCCTTGCCCACTCGACCCTGGCCCTCCTGCCAACCACACCTCCGGGCCATCGCTCGGTTCCTGCTCGCACGCCGATCGCCGCCTCCCTTTCGTTCATGGGCACGTCGCAGCCCACGGATTCCAGGAGCTTGGCCGATTCCTCGCCGTTCAGCGGTCCCTGCGCGTTCACTGGTTCCTGGTCGTCTGCCAGTTCCCTCGTTCCTGCCGCCCTGCCGCACGAGGTCCCGGCCGGCTTCCGGGGGGCCGCCAGGGCCGTCTCGGCAGCGGCCGGGGTGGAACCGGTCGAAACGCGGCCCACCTCCCGCCGGTCATCGGCGCCACTGCCGCCCTGGTTGGGGGGTGGGCCGTCCATCGGGGGTGGGCCATCCGTGGCAACATCCGAGCAGCCCCCGACCACTGCCGACCGGACAGGAGCCACTCGGCCCGGTGCCAGCGCCAACCCGTCCGAGGACGGTACCGGGCCAGCGGCCCGCGTACACATCGTCGAGCCGCACGACACCCTGTGGGACATCGCGGTGGCCCACCTTGCGCCGGCGGACAGGTCGGACGCCAACGTCCATCGCTATTGGCAACAGGTCTATCAGCGCAACCGAACCGTCATCGGCGCCGACCCTGACCTGATTCATCCTGGGATACGCCTCGAAGTGCCCCCCTACCACCGCGGTCGCCGGTGAACGAGTCGTTCGGTGCTCCGCCGCTGCCGGATCCCTTGCTCCCGGGGGTGTTCGGGACACCTGAGCCTCCCCCACCGGTCAGGCCACGCGGTTCGACGCTGCTACGGACACTGGCCAGGGTCGTCCTCTGGTCGCTCATCGCGGTCGGCGCGCTCCGGGGTCTCCTACCGAACCCGGTCGCAGACCCGGACCCAGTTGCGGCGGCCACACCACCAGGTGACCGCCGGGCAGAAGCGGTGGCCGCAGCCTTTATGCGCGAGTACCTGACCGTTGGCGGAGATCGGACGGCACGGGTCGAGCGGCTCGGCCAGTTCACCGTGGAAGGACTTGACCTGCGCCGGTCGGTGTCCATGCCGGCCGGGACCGTTCAGTACGCCGACCATGTGGTGGCGTCCGGAAGCCGCCCCGCCGGTGCGGGGATCGAGGTCACCGTCCTCGCCCACGTGCTCCAGATCCGGTCGGGCACCTACCACGACGGCGGGAACCTGGCCTTCGTCGTCCCTCTGGTCGTGGGGCAGAAAGGACTGGCGGTCAGCGGGAGGCCGCGACCCACCACGGTGCCGGTTGCTCCCGGATTGTCGCCCACCCGCCCACCGTCGGCGCCAGCCGCGGCGCTGCGGGCCGCCAGCCACGCGGCTCGCCAGGCGGTGGCAGCCTTCGTCCACGCGGACTCGGCCGCTCTCGCCAGGCTGGGCGGCGGCCGACCGCCATCGACCCGCCAACTCCCCTCCGGTTGGCGTGCCATCGGTGTCGGCACCGCCGAGGTCACCGGGTCGCCCGGCGCGCCAACCGCCGGGGTCGCCAGGTCGCCCGGCGCGCTCACCGCCCAGGTTTCGGTTCGTGCCCGACCGCCGACGGGCCGCACCAGCTACGTCGTCCCGGTCCGCGTCCACTTGGAGACCGGTCCGCGAGGGGTCACCGTCCTCGAGATCGACGGCGGTGGTCCCGCGTGAGCTCGGCCAACCGGAGCGGCGGTCCCTTTTGAGCTCGGCCAACCGGAGCGGCGGTCCCTCGTGAGCTCAGCCAGTCGGAGCGCCACAGGGCGGCCGCGGCCGGGCTGGTATGGCTACCGGGTTGCGACAACGGCCGAGCTGCCGCTCTGGGCGGCCGAGTTCGCGCTCACAGTCGAGCGGCCCGTCCAGCCGGAACCGGGAGGGGTCGCCGGCCAGGCGCACGCGGTTCTGCTGCTCAAGGCGCCGGCCCGGTCCGTATGCACCCCGGTTCTCGCCGAGGCCGTCGCGGAGGTAGAGATAGCAGCGGGTGTGCGATCGGTGATCGGCCCTCGCCTGCTCGCCGGCTATGAGCTACCTGGACTGACGCCGGTCACGCCAGGGGCCACGCTGGCGCACCTGGGAGCCGCTGGAGCGCGCGGCCTTCCTCCCCCGGTGCGTCGCCGTCAGCCGGCATCGGGCCAGGTGAAGCTGTCGTGGCGGTCGAGCGTCGGATCGGTGCTGACGTGCGATGGCCCATGTGGCGCATCGGCCCAGGCGGTGGTTGCCATCCGCGGTCTTGGGAACGTCGGTGCGATCGCTCCGCCACCAGGCGGTGCGCTGGTGCTGCGGGCCTGGAGGGCCAGGCATGCCTGGGGGGCTGGCATGCGGGTTGGTACTCGGAGCGGCCGAGGCCCTCGGCCTGGGACGGGAGGCCGGCCGTGTCGCCGCCAGAGCCCGGGCCGCGGGCTGGCAGGCGGCCGTCCTCAGCGGTTCAACCGCGCTGCAGCTGGCCCGGGCGGGCGACCCGCGCCACGTGGCGCCGGAAGCCGCAGCACACGCCGCGTCCGGTCGGCAGGTGTCAGCCCTGCTCGAAGCATGCCTCGCTGCGGGAGATCTCGCCCAGCCGTCTGCTCGGTCCCGGTGGACCCTTGTCGTGACCCCCTGACCGGGCGACCTTCTCGCCGCCGCCCAGCAGCGACTGGCGACCCACCGCCTCGGACCCCCCCTCTCCGGTCGCCCGTCAGCTCG
>DATHIG010000033.1:0-4389 GCA_035490035.1 Actinomycetes bacterium | reverse complement strand
AGTCCCGGTAGTTGCGCACCGGGGTGGGGGAGAAGGTGACGCAGCCCTTGGCCCCGACGGCGACCACGTGGGCGGGCAGGCCGGTGCGCGCCAGCACCTCGTCGACACCGTCGACCATCCGCTGCTGCAGCCGGTCCAGGTGCCGGTAGGTGGGCGGGGTGAGCACCTGGGTGAGGGCGGCGCCGGCTGCGGCCATGGCCAGCGGGTTGCCGTTGAAGGTCCCCACCTGGTCGTAATGGCCGCTGGTGATGTGGGCCATCACCGCCTCGGTGCCGCCGATGGCGGCCGTGGACAGCCCGCCCCCCATCGCCTTGGCCAGGCAGACGATGTCGGGGGTGACGCCGTAGCGCTCGGTCGCCCCGCCAGGGGCCGCGGTGACGCCCGTCTTGACCTCGTCGAAGGCCAGCAGGGCGCCGTGGCGCCGGGTCAGCTCGCGCAGGCCCTCCAGGTAGCCGGGCTGGGGCGGGATGATGCCGGCGTTCATCATCACCGGCTCCAGCAGCATGCCGGCGATCTGGCCGCGGTGCTCGGCGAAGACCCGCTCGGCGACCTCGAGGTCGTTGAAGGGCACGACCGAGGTCAGCCGGACGATCTCGGCCGGAATCCCGGTGGAGGCGACCGGGCTGGCCGGGCCGTGCGGCGGGCCCAGCTCCTCCAGCGGCTGGTACACCGAGACCTGCACCGAGTCGTGGTGGCCGTGGTAGCAGCCCTCGACCTTGACGATCCGCGAGCGCCCGGTGATGGCCCGCATCAGGTGGACGGCGTCCATGGTGGCCTCGGTGCCGGAGTTGGCGAAGCGCCACAGGGGCAGGCCGAAGCGCCTGGCCAGCTCCTCGGCGACCACGATGGCCTCCTCGGTCGGCTGGGCGAAGTGGGTGCCCTTGCGGACCCGGCTGGACACCGCCGCCACCACCCTCGGGTGGGCGTGGCCGACCGCCATCACCCCGTACCCGCCGTGCAGGTCGACGTACTCGTTGCCGTCGGCGTCCCAGACCCTGGAGCCGGCGCCGTGGCTGACCCAGACCGCCTGGGGGCGGGAGATCTGCCAGCTGGAGGTGACCCCGCCGGCCAGCGACCGGCTGGCCCGCTCCAGCAGCGCCCTTGAGCGGGGCTGGCGGTCGAGGAACACCTGTTCCTGCTCGGCGATCAGCTCATCGAGCCGGCTGCCCACGGTGACCGACGCCGTCATGCCCTTCTCCTATCCGGTCAGCCGGCCGACGCCGCGCTTGGCGAGCTGGTCGGCGATGATCGCCCGCTGGATCTCCGAGGTGCCCTCCCAGATCCTGTCCACCCGCAGCTCCCGGAAAAAGCGCTCGGCGACGTTCTCCCGCATGTAGCCCCGGCCTCCGAAGATCTGCACCGCCCGGTCGGCGACCCGGCCGGCCATCTCGGAGGCGTACAGCTTGGCCATCGAGCACTGGGCGTGCTGGACCTTGACGTCCAGCTCGGCGTCGATGCCGTGGGCGGTCTGGTAGGTCATCAGCCTGGCCGCCCACAGCTCGGTCAGGGAGTCGGCCAGCATGAACTGGACCCCCTGGTAGTCGAAGATCGGCCGGCCATAGGCGTGGCGCTGGCCGGCGAAGGCGGTCGCCTCCTCGATCAGCCGCTCGGCCGCCCCCAGCGCCCTGGCCGCGATCATCAGCCGCTCGTACCGGAACCACTCGTAGGCGAAGCGCATGCCGTCGCCTTCCTCCCCGATGAGCTGGCCCGGCGGGACGCGCACGTCCTCGAAGGCGACCACCGGGTGGTGGTAGGGGTAGGTGTGGCTGTAGGCGGGGGTTCGCACCACCCGGATCCCGGGGGTGTCCAGGTCGAGCACGAACATGGCGTGGGCGCCGGCGTTGGGACCGCCGGCCAGCTTGCCCTGGAAGAAGATGTGGTCGGCGTGGTTGAACGAGGTCACGTGCCACTTGACACCGTTCAGGAGGTAGCCGTCGCGGTGGCGGGTGGCCGTGGCCCGGATGGCGTCGACGTCGGAGCCGGCGCCCTCCTCGGTGATGGCGTAGCACTCCCGCCGCTCGCCACGGATGGTGGGCACGACCCAGCGGTCCAGCTGTTCCTGGCTGGCCACCTTGGGCAGCCAGGACGCCGGGGTGTGCACCACCCAGCCGAGCGCGTTGGTGACCCGCCCGACCTGCTCCTGGACCAGCACCTGCTGGAAGGCCGAGAAGCCACCGCCGCCCAGCTCCTTGGGCATGTTGATGGCCTCGAAGCCGAGCTCGGCGACGCGGCGGCGGTGTGCCTCCAGCAGCCCGGCTGGCAGCTCGCCGCCGTGCAGCTCGGCCTGCACCTCGTGGGGGACCAGCTCGTCGGCGAGCGTCCGCGCGCGCTGCCGGATCTCCCGGTCCACCTCCGAGATCGGATAGCTTGTGCGCACGAAGCGGGCTCCCCGGATAGCGCACCTCGGAACATTGACTGACTGTTCAGTTTATTGTAGTTTCCGGGCACCGCGCAAGCTCAGGAGGCAGCCATGGCCAGGATGAGCCGCCGAGCCTTCCTCTCCCGCTCCGCCGCCGCGGCGCTGACCGTCTCCGGGGGCGTCCTGCTCTCTGGATGCGGCCAGCGGGACCCCACCGGGACCGCCCCAGGGGCCGGCGGCCCGCTGCTGGCCAGTCCCGAGAACCCCGTCACCTGGCCGATCCCGGCCGGCAACGAGGCCATCGCCGACGGCCTGGCCCCGGAGAAGGGCGCCACCCTGCGCGTCTACAACTGGAGCGAGTACCTCTACAAGAAGGTCGTCAAGGACTTCGAGAAGAAGTACGCCAAGCACGACGTCAAGGTGCAGGTCTCCACCTACGGCAACATGGACGAGGCGGTGGCCAAGCTCCGCGCCGGCCAGGTCGCCTTCGACGTGCTGTTCCCGACCTACGACTACCTCGGCAAGCTGGTCCAGGGGAACTTCCTGCGCCCCCTCAACCACAGCTACCTGGCCAACATCGAGCAGGTCTGGCCGGCCTTCCAGAACCCCTTCTACGACCAGGGCTGGCGCTATTCGGTGCCCTACACCATCTACACCACCGGCATCGCCTGGCGGGTCGACAAGGTCAAGGACGACGTGGGCAAGCTCGCCAACCCCTACGAGGCGCTCTGGGACGAGCAGTACCGCGGCAAGGTCGGCATCCTCGACGACTACCGCGAGGCCATCGGCATGACCCTGCTCAAGAACGGCATCACCGACCTGAACACGGCCAACCAGGACCACCTCAACCTGGCCCGCGACCAGCTGGTCGACCTGGCCAAGCGGGTCCGGCCGCGGGTCAACACCAACGACTACATCGACCTGCCCGAGTCCAAGACCTGGATCACCCAGGCCTGGTCGGGCGACATGGTCAACGCCCAGTACTACATGCCCAAGGGCCAGAGCGCCGACGTCATGCGCTACTGGTTCCCGGACGACGGCAAGGGCCCGGTCAACAGCGACCTGATCGTGCTGCTGCGCTCGGGCAAGAACCCGGTGCTCGGCCACCTGTTCCTCAACCACCTGCTCGACTACGACGTCGCGGTGGAGAACATGAGCTGGAACGGCTACCAGCCGCCCCAGAGCAAGCTCAACCCGACCGAGCTGGTCGACCAGGAGCTGCTGCCGGCCAACCTCAAGAGCGCCACCGTGCTGCCCAGCTACTTCGACTCGGGCTACCGCTACCTGGAGCTGCCCGGCGAGGTCGACGACCGCTGGCATGCGGCCTGGCAGGAGTTCAAGGCCGGAGCCTAGCTGGGTGGCCAGCCCGAAGGCGCCGGCGACGGACCAGCATCTCCACGGAGAGGCTGGGCCGGCAGGGTCCCAACGCGGGCGAGGTGCGCGCCGCGCCTCCGCCCTCGCCGGGGCCTGGCATCCCCGCTGGTTCTGGCCGGCGTTCGCGGCCCCGGGGGATGGCCTGGCTGGTGGTGCTGTTCCTGCTGCCGTTCTACGTGGTGCTGTCGATCGCCTTCGGCGCCGTCGACCCGCTGTTCCGCACGCCGGTACCGGTGTGGAACCCGGTGCAGTGGAACCCGTTCCAGTTCCAGCTGCTGTTCGACCGGATCTTCGGCCAGGGCGGCTTCCTCGGCCCGGCCTTCGTGCGCACCTTCCTGTACGTGGCCGCCGCGACCGCGCTGTGCCTGCTGCTGGCCTACCCGGTCGCCTACTACGTGACCCGTCACGCCGGCCGGCGCAAGGGCCTGCTGCTGGTGGCGCTGCTGGCCCCGTTCTGGGTCAGCTACATGATGCGCATGCTGGCCTGGGTGAACCTGCTGGAGAGCGACGGGATGATCAACCGCCTGCTGGTCGGCGTCGGCCTGCTCGCCCAGCCGTTCCCGTGGCTTGCCGGCCAGCCCGCCACCGTCACCCTCGGCCTGGTCTACGGCTACGTTCCCTACATGGTGCTGGCCCTCTACGCCGGGCTGGACCGG